>NZ_BAAGXY010000034.1:0-99523 GCF_054779595.1 Angustibacter peucedani | reverse complement strand
TCGTCGCCGGGCTCGGCACGGGCGCGGCCGCGCCGCTGCCCTGGTCGTAGCGGCCGGGCGCCTCGACCGGCGCGGTGCCGGGCTGCGGCGCCAGCCGGGTGATGACCGCACCGCTGCTGCGCCAGTGGTCCGGCAGCGCGGCGGGGGAGTGCGCGGCGTTGAGCCGGCTCGCGGCGAGGGCTTCGGCCGCGGGCAGCCAGCTCTCGTCGTCCGGTGCGAGGGTGGTGGCGGTGGTGGTCACCGTGAGCAGGCGACCGCCCGAGTCCTTGCTGCGCAGCAGGACGTCCACCGGTCCGTCGAGCGGCGGCAGCTCCTGCTCGCCCGGCCCGCCGACCACGAGCACCGCGTCGTCCGACCACACGTGCCAGGCCGGCCAGGCCCGCTGCTGCCCCTGCGGCCGCAGCCAGACCAGGCCGCTCTTGCCCGCGGCCTCGGCGAGCAGCGCTGCGTCCTCGCTCACGACCGGCAGCCTGCCACACGGGGGCCGCGTGAGAGGGTCCGGACGTGGGCGAGCACGAGCGGGACGGCGCGGCGCTGACCTTGCTGCTGCTCGCCACGGGCGTCGTGGCGGTGTCATTCTCGGCGCCGATCGCGGCGACGACCGCGGCCCCGGCGCTCGCGGTCGCGTTCTGGCGCAACGCGTTCGGCAGCCTCGCCGTCGTGCCGTGGGCGGCGACGCGGCAGCGGGCCGAGGTCGGGCGGCTGGTGCGCGAGGACCGGCGGGTGCTCGGCACGGCGGTGCTGTCGGGCGTGACGCTGGCCGTGCACTTCGGGCTGTGGGTGCCGAGCCTGCGCATGACGAGCGTGACCGCGTCGACCGCGCTCGTGGCCACGACGCCGTTGTGGACGCTGGGGATCGACGCGCTGCGCGGACGTCGTCCGAGCCGTGGCGTGGTGGCCGGCGTGGTGTGCGCCTTCGTGGGGGTGCTGGTCATCACCGGGCTCGACGCGACGTCCAGCCCGCGCGCGCTCGCGGGAGACGCGCTCGCGCTCGGCGGCGGCGCGGCGGCCGCCGGCTACACGCTGCTGGGGTCGTCGGTGCGGCGCACCACGAGCACCGCGACCTACACGGCGGTCGCGTACCCGGTCTGCGCGCTGCTGCTGCTGCCGGTCTGCCTGCTCGGCAGCCAGCCGCTGGCGGGGTACTCCGCGCGCACCTGGCTGGAGCTGGTGGCGCTGACGCTCACGGCGCAGCTGCTGGGGCACACGCTGCTGAACCGGGCGCTGCGGGTGGCGGGGGCCACCACCGTGGCGCTCGCGATCCTGCTGGAGGTTCCGGGGGCGTCGCTGCTGGCCTGGGCGTTCTGGCACCAGCAGCCGCCCGCGGCCACGGTGCCGGGGGCGCTGCTGGTGCTGGTGGGGCTGGGGGTCGTCGTCCGGGCGCGGACGACGGCGCGCCGGGTCGAGCGCGCCCTGGACGTCGGCACCGCCCCCGACTGACCCCTTCCCTCACCGGTGCCGGTTTCCCTCGCAGAAGCCGCTGCGAGGACCCGGCGAGCGGCATCTGCGCGGGAAAGGCTGCGGGCTACGAGGCGTAGATCCAGGTCGTCGGGTGCTGCTGCGACCCGTTCGTCAGGTTGTGGCCGCCCTTGTCGCGCGAGTCGACGTGGATGACCTTGTTGTTGGACTGCTTGAACCCCAGACCCCCGAACAGCTGCAGCTTCTCCTTCGCGTGCACCGTGAGGACGCCGTCGATGTCGGACGCCGCGCCGAACATGTGCTGGCTGGACGACGCGCCGCCGATCTTGGCGTTGTAGCGCTTGCAGCGGCAACCCGACACGATCCGCACCGGGCCGCCGACCGCGCGCCAGTACGCCTCCAGCCGGCGCACGTGCACGCGCTGCACCCAGATCCGCTTGCAGTCGGGGAAGTCACCGCCGCAGTGGCAGGCGAAGGACGTGAACGAGAAGTGCGCGCTCATCGTCGGCCGGCCGTGCTGGAGGTGGATGTACGAACGACGTAGCGCGTCGGACGTCGACTGGTCGAAGAACCCGCTGGTCGTCTCGAGCTCGTCGTCGAACGACCAGCCGATCTGGAACCCCTGCACGGCGGTCGAGAAGTGCCCGAAGGCGTTGTTCCAGCCGAGCTCGTTCAGGATGATCTTCGCCGCCGGGCGGCTGAGCATCGTCGGCATCAGGCACCGTCCCGTGCGTCGAAGGTCCGCAGCTCCTTCAGGTTCACCAGCGGCACGTCGCGGACGTCGAAGCCGAGCCCCTCCGAGCCGCCCTCGGTCGCCTCGGCCTCGATCAACGCGTTGACCGCGGCCAGGTCCGGCAGCTCCTCGTCGGGTGCGTCGTCCTGGTCGGTCACCAGCCCCACCGGGACGTCGGGGTCGACGGTCAGCTCGACGTTGTCGGGATGCGCGTCTCCCATGTCCGCCCCGAGCACGAAGCCCGCTTCCTGGTCCGCCGAGACCGCCGGGAGCTCCCGGGAGTCGGTGACGGGCTCGGCCGGGCCGACCCGGAACATCGCGGCGTCGTCGCCGCCGGTCTCGCTGTCCTTCATGGCGTGCTCCCTCCGGCCTCCCATGGAACTCCCGTCGCGGGGAGCCTTCAAGGGGACGAAACCGGCAGCAGGTGGGCAACGTCACGCGGTCGTGGCGGTGCCCTCGCGGTGACCCGTCGGTAACCTCGCCGACGACCCGCCACCGACACCGACCGACGGGAGCCCCGATGTCCCAGCCGACGACCGCCGCGCAGAGCGGACCGCTCGCGACGCCGGGGACCGCCCCGCTGGCCGGGCCGCGCGTGCAGCGCTCGCGTCGCTCGAACCTCGCCGTGCCGGGCTCGAACCCCAAGATGATCGGCAAGGCCAAGAGCCTGCCCGCCGACCAGGTGTTCCTCGACCTCGAGGACGCGGTCGCGCCGATCGCCAAGGAGTCTGCGCGCGCCAACATCGTGGCCGCGCTGACCGAGGGCGGGTGGGGCGACAAGGTGCGCACCGTGCGCGTCAACGACTGGACGACGAAGTGGACCTACGGCGACGTGATCGAGGTCGTCGGGGGCGCGGGCGCCGACCTCGACTGCATCATGCTGCCGAAGGTGCAGACGGCCGAGCAGGTCGTCGCGCTCGACCTGCTGCTCACCCAGCTCGAGACCGCGCACGGCTACGAGCCCGGCCGGATCGGCATCGAGGCGCAGATCGAGAACGCCCTCGGGCTGACGAACGTCAACGCCGTCGCCGCCGCCTCGCCGCGCGTCGAGACGATCATCTTCGGCCCGGCCGACTTCATGGCGAGCATCAACATGAAGTCGCTCGTCGTCGGCGAGCAGCCGCCCGGCTACGACGTGGGCGACGCCTACCACTACATCCTCATGCAGATCCTCATGGCGGCCCGCGCCTACGACAAGCTCGCGATCGACGGGCCGTACCTGCAGATCCGCGACGTCGAGGGCTTCTCCCGCGTGGCCGGTCGCTCCGCGGCGCTGGGCTTCGACGGCAAGTGGGTGCTGCACCCCGGCCAGATCGACGCCGCGAACGAGGTGTTCAGCCCGCGCCAGGAGGACTACGACCACGCCGAGAACATCCTCGACGCCTACGAGCACTACACGTCCGAGGCCGGCGGCGCGCGCGGCGCGGTGATGCTCGGGGACGAGATGATCGACGAGGCCTCGCGCAAGATGGCGCTGGTCATCTCGGCCAAGGGCCGCGCGGCCGGCATGGAGCGCGGCGAGCGCTGGACCCCGCCCGAGGACTGACCCGCGGTCGCGACCTCACAGCTCGCGCAGGTGGGGCAGGAGCCGTGTCGCCTCGGGGCCGAGCTGCTCGCGCAACCAGCGCTGCTCGCCGCGCGCCATGACCTGCTCGCTGCGGTCCGCCAGCGCGTCCACGAGATCCGCCGGATGCCGCACGCCGAGCAGCGCGACCAGCTCGTCCTGCTCGGCGTGGGTCAGCGTGATGAGGTACTCGTACTCGACGTCGCCGCCGAACGGCGAGGTCTCGCCGCGCATCAGGTGGTGCCCGTGGAGGCGCACGCCCTCGGCGCGCTGCCACGTCACCCAGGCGTGAAGGCCCGCGATCTGGTGGTGGAAGGTGCGGTGACGGCGACGTCGCGGCAACGAGAGCATCCACAAACCCTGCCGGAGGAGCGCCACCCGCCGCTCCCGTCGTCCACAGGCGCCAGGCAGCTGCCGGCGCGATGCGGACTCCACCGACAGGAGCAACGGGACTCGGCGCGTCGGGGCCGTGCTCAGCGGGCTGCCGAGTCCGCTGGTGCTCCTGTCGGTGGGGTCGCGGCGTGGCCCGGGCCACAGGTGGTGCTGCTCACACCGCGCGTCACCGGCGCCCACGACGCGCGATACTCGCCGGTAGCCACCCGACCCGGTCGCCACCCCGACGACGAGGAGACCACCAGATGGGCCGCCTGCAGCACACCGAGGGCCTCACCGAGGACCAGACCGAGCTGCTGAAGCTCGTGCACGAGTTCGTCGAGGAGCAGGTGCTCCCCGTCGCGACCGAGCTCGAGCACGCCGACGAGTACCCCACCGAGATCGTCGAGGGCATGAAGGAGATGGGGATCTTCGGCCTGATGATCCCCGAGGAGTACGGCGGCCTGGGCGAGTCGCTGCTGACCTACGCGCTGACGGTCGAGGAGATCGCGCGCGGCTGGATGAGCGTCAGCGGCATCATCAACACCCACTTCATCGTGGCCTACATGCTGCTGCAGCACGGCACCGAGGAGCAGAAGCAGAAGTACCTGCCCCGCATGGCCACCGGCGACCTGCGCGGCTCGTTCTCGATGAGTGAGCCCGGCTGCGGGTCCGACGTGTCCGGCATCCGCACCAAGGCGGTGCGCGACGGCGACGACTTCGTCATCACCGGCGAGAAGATGTGGATCACCAACGGCGCGACGTCCAACCTGCTCGCCGTGCTGGTGCGCACCGACGAGGGCCCCGAGAACGAGGGCAAGCCGCACAAGAACCTCACGACGTTCCTGGTCGAGAAGGAGCCCGGGCTCGGTGCGCAGCTCGACGGGACGCTGACCATCCCGAACAAGATCGACAAGATGGGCTACAAGGGCGTCGACTCCACCGGTGCCGTCTTCGACGGGTACCGGACGACGTCCGCGCAGGTGCTGGGCGGCGAGACCGGCCGCGGTTTCTACCACATGATGGACGGCGTCGAGGTGGGCCGCGTCAACGTCGCGGCCCGCGCGTGCGGCGTCGCGATGCGGGCCTTCGAGCTCGGCACCGCGTACAGCCAGCAGCGCGAGACGTTCGGCAAGAAGATCGCCGAGCACCAGGCCGTGCTGTTCCGCATCGCCGAGATGGCCACCAAGGTCGAGGCGGCCCACCAGATGATGGTGATGGCCGCGCGGCAGAAGGACTCCGGCCAGCGCAACGACCTCGAGGCCGGCATGGCCAAGTACCTCGCGTCCGAGTACTGCAAGGAGGTCGTCGAGGACGCGTTCCGCATCCACGGCGGCTACGGGTACTCCAAGGAGTACGAGATCGAGCGCCTCTACCGCGAGGCGCCGATGCTGCTGATCGGCGAGGGCACGGCCGACATCCAGCGCATGATCATCGGACGACGGCTGCTGGAGGAGTACCGCCTCAAGGGCTGACCTAGGGTGGAGCCCAGACGTCTGCCGAGGAGGACCCCATGGCCGTACCCGGACCCGCTGCCCGCGGTGGCATCCGCCGTCCGTCGCTCGCCCTCGACTTCCCGCAGTCGCTCGGCGTCTTCGACAAGTACGAGGACGCCCAGCGTGCCGTCGACCACCTGTCCGACAAGGAGTTCGCGGTCCAGAACTGCATGATCGTGGGCACCGACCTCAAGCAGGTCGAGCGCGTCACCGGCCGGCTGACCTACTCGCGGGCGGCGCTCGCGGGAGCGGCCTCGGGCGCCTGGACCGGCCTGTTCGTCGGCGTCCTGCTGAGCCTGTTCACCACCGGCAACGCGTTCGCCGCGATCCTCACCGGCCTGCTGATCGGCGTCGGCTTCGGCATCGCGTTCGGCCTGGCCGGCTACGCGGCCACGGGTGGGCGCCGCGACTTCACGTCGGTGTCGCAGGTCGTGGCGACGCGCTACGAGGTGCTCGTCGAGCACCGGCTGCTGGCCGAGGCGCAGCAGCTGCTGGCCGACATGCCGGGCCGGCCGCAGCAGCCGCTCTGATCCCGCGCGGCCGCTAGCCCGCCAGCCACAGGCAGAAGGGGTGCCCGGCTGGGTCGAGGCACACCCGCACCTCGTCCTGGGGCTGCTCGTCGGCCAGGCGGGCGCCGCAGGCCAGCGCGTGCTCGGTGGCGGCCTCGAGGTCCTCGACCCGCACCTCGAGGTGCAGCTGCATGTGCGGGTCGCCCGGGCCGGCCGGCCACACCGGTGGGGTGTAGGCCGCCTCGAGCTGGAACGACAGCGCGGTGCCGCCGCCGGGCGGTCGCAGCATGACCCAGTCGGGCTCCTCGTCGGTGATGGTCCAGCCGAGCAGCCGCTCGTAGAAGCGGGCGAGGCCGGCCGGGTCCAGCGAGCTGATGTTGACGGTGCTCACCGACGGGTTGCCCGGCGGCCGGGCGCGCGCGGCGTCGTCCGCGCCGTCGTCCGCGCCGTCGTCCGTCATCAGCCGGGCAGGGGCTCGGGGTCGGGGAAGCCGGGCATCGGCTCGTCGGGCACCGGCACGGGCGGCTCGGCCGGCGGCACGCCGTCCGGGTGCGACGGCGGGGGCTGCGGCGAGGGGCTGGGCGCGGGGTCGGGCGGTCCGGGCAGCGGGATGGGTTCGCTCATCACCCCACCATGACCCCGGGGTGCGACGTCCGCCACCTCAGCTCAGGCGGTAGGACCCGCGCGAGATCGAGAAGCCGTGCTTGCTCGGCACGTGCACGCACCGCACGCCGTCCTCGTCGCTGTCGCAGCGGATGCTGCCGCGCTGCACCGAGTCGCCGTACTCGAGCGCGTCGCCGCCCTCGACCCGGTCGTCGGCGCACACCAGGCCGGACTTCTGCGGCGTCACGTAGACGCCGGACCCGTACGTGGACGTGCAGCTCGCCGGTGTCTTCGGCGGGTCCCAGTCGCGCTCGGTGATGTCGCAGCGCGCCTCGTCGGGCGTGAGCCGGCAGCGGATGTTGCCGGACGGCGAGACGAACTCGACGGCGTCCTGCGCGGTCGCCGTGGCGCTGGGGCTCGCGGTCGAGCCCGCGGCGTCGGTGGCGGACGACGCCGCCGCGCCGTCCTGCGTCGGCGTGGCCGAGCCCGTGGCCGTGCCGCCGCTGGCGGGCTCGCCGTCCGCCGGGGCGAACAGGCCCTTGAGCCCGAAGGCCAGCGCCAGCACGCACAGCACCCCGAGCGCGCCGACGGCCACCACGGTGGACGTCCGGCGACGCTCGCGGGGGACGTCGGGGAGCGGGGGCAGGCTCACGGCAGCAGGGTCACGGCAGGAGGGTCGACATCCATTGCTCGACGTCGTCCGCGGTGCGCGGCAGCGCGGCCGACAGGTTCTCGCAGCCGTCCTCGGTGACGACCACGTCGTCCTCGATGCGCACGCCGATGCCGCGCAGCTCCTCGGGAGCCAGCAGGTCGTCGGCCTTGAAGTACAGGCCGGGCTCGACGGTCAGCACCATCCCGGGCCGCAGCTCGGCCTCGAGGTACTGCTCGCGCCGCGCCTGCGCGCAGTCGTGGACGTCGATGCCGAGGTGGTGGCTCGTGCCGTGCACCATCCAGCGCCGGTGGTGACCGCCCTCGTCGCCCAGCGTCGTCTCGACGTCGACCGGCAGCAGGCCCCACTCGACGAGGTGCTCGGCGATGACCTTGATGGCCGCCTCGTGCACGTCCTTGAACTTGTTGCCCGGCTTGCAGGCCGCCATGCCGGCCTCCTGCGCGGCGAGCACGGCGTCGTAGACCTTGCGCTGCGCCTCGCTGAACGTGCCGGACGCCGGCAGCGTGCGGGTGACGTCGGCCGTGTAGAGCGAGTCGACCTCGACCCCGGCGTCGACCAGCACCAGGTCGCCCTCGCGCACCTCGCCGTCGTTGCGGATCCAGTGCAGCGTGCAGGCGTGGTCGCCGGCCGCGACGATCGAGTCGTAGCCCACGCCGTTGCCGGCGTGCCGCGCCACCAGGCCGAACTGGCCCTCGACCCAGCGCTCGCCGCGGCCCTTGCCGACGGCGTCCGGGAAGCTGCGGACGACGGCCTCGAAGCCCTCGGCGGTGGCCGCGCAGGCCCGCCGCATCTGCTCGACCTCCCACTCGTCCTTGACCAGCCGCAGCTCGGACAGCATGACCAGCAGCTCGTCGTCGAGCGCCTTGTCGGCCTCGAGGTCGCGCTCGGCCGACTGCTCGCGAGCCGCGTCGACCGCGGCCACCAGCTCGTGGTCGGCGTCGCGGACGACGCGCACGGCCAGCGTGCCGACGTCCTTGGTGACGGCGTCGGGCAGCTCGTCGAGATGACGCACCTCGATGGCGAGCTCGGCCTCCATCTCCTCCAGGCTCGGGCGCACGCCCACCCACAGCTCGCCGTAGCGCGCGTCGGAGTAGAACTCCTCGGTGTCGCGGCCGGCGCGGGGGCGGAAGTACAGGACCGCGTCGTGGCCGCCGTCCTCCTTGGGCTCGAGCACCAGCACCGAGTCGGGCTCGCGGTCGGCGCCGAGACCGGTCAGGTGCGCGAACGCCGAGTGCGGCCGGAAGACGTAGTCGGTGTCGTTGGAGCGCACCTTCAGCCCGCCCGCCGGCACCACCAGGCGGTCGCCCGGGAACGCCGCCGAGACCGCGTCGCGACGGGCGGCCGCGAAGGACGCGACGTCGGCGCGCTGCGGCAGGTCGGCCGGGCGCGGTGCCCAGCCCTGCGCGATGAACTTCTTGAACGCCTCGGACGTCGGGCGCGCACGGTGGTCGGTCTTCTTCGGCTGCTGCTCGCTGCTCTCCACCCGGCCATCCTGGCACCTGGCCCGGGGAGCGCGTAATCCACTTCCCTGCGCGAGGGCCGGTCAGGGATCCTGATGATCATGGGCGCAGCGGTGGTCGCCGGCGTCCTGGCCGGTCTGGGCATCGCGATGCCGGTGGGCGCCGTGGGCGTCTACCTGGTCTCGCTCACGGCGCGGACCGGCGTGCGGGTCGGGGCGGCCGCGGCGCTGGGGGTCGCGACCGCCGACGGCCTGTACGCGACGGCCGCCGTGCTCTTCGGCTCGGCGCTCGCCGGACCGATCGGCGCGGTCGCCGGGCCGCTGCGGGTGGTGGCGGCGCTCGCCCTGGTGGCGGTGGCGGTGCACGTCGTGGTGCACGCCGTGCGCCAGGGACGGGCCGACGCAGCGGCCGCCGCTGTCGGCGAGGCCGTGCACGAGCCGGCGCACCCGACCGCGCTGCGCGCCTACCTCGGGCTGCTCGCGCTCACGCTGACCAACCCGGCCACCGTCGTGTACTTCGTCGCGCTGGTGGTGGGCAACCGGTCGGCGACGGCCGAGACGGGCGCGCTCGCCGTGGTGTTCGTGGCCGCCGTGCTGGCGGCGTCGGCCGGGTGGCAGCTCGTGCTGGTGGGCGGCGGACGCCTGCTGGGCGCCGTCGCCACCGGCCACCGGGGGCGGCTGGTGACCGGGTTGGTCGCCGGCGCGCTCGTGCTGGCGCTCGCCGTCCGCACCCTGCTCGCGTAGCGGTCGGGGTCAGCCGAGCCAGTCGCTGCCGACCTCCTGCTCCTTGGTGATGGCGGCGCGCATGGCGGGCTCGGCGGCCTTCTCGACCTTGCCGCCGATCAGCGGCAGCGAGGCCTTGAGCTCGCCGTCGACCCGCTCGACGGTGCCGCCGCCCTCGGCGGTCATGACGATCTCGCCCTTGAGCCGCACCGGCGCGCCGGTGATCTCGACGACGACCGTGCCCTGCCGGCCGCCGTCCGCGCCGGCCGGTCCCCAGTGGTCGACGCGCATGACGTCCAGGGTGTCGCCGACGAACTTCTTGACGAAGTCGGGCAGGTCGTCCGAGGGCAGCTTGCGGGTGGTCGTGATCGTCGCCCCGCCGCCCGCCTCCTCGACGTCGACGCTGTGGTCGATGGCACCGGTCTCGGTGCAGACGCGGTCCTGGAACGCCGGGTCGAGCAGCATCGCGAACACCGCGTCGGGCGCGGCGGCGTAACGGATCTCGGCGGTGAACTTCACGGACGGCTCCTCGGTCGGGGCGGTGGCGACGGGGGTCGCGGCCCACGCTACGGCGCCCGGGTGGCGTTCGCCCAGCCGTGCGCCGGCGACGCCGGGGGCAGCGGTAGGGTCGCAGGAGCGGCACGCAACGGCGCGTGCCTCGACGTCACCACCAGAGGTCACAGGAGTCATGGCGCACTCGCCGGCGGGGTCCAGGTCGCAGCTGCTCGAGAAGGCGGCCGCGCTGGCCGACCGGTCGCAGCACGACGCCACCACCACATTCCTCGCCCGGTACTACCGGCACGTCCCGGACGACGACCTGCTGACCCGTCGTCCCGAGGACCTCATCGGTGCGGCCGCCAGCCAGCAGGAGCTCGCCCGCAACCGTCCGGTCGGCACCGCCAACGTGCGGGTCTTCACGCCGAGCGTCGACGAGCACGGCTGGGCCAGCGGCCACACGGTCGTCGAGATCGTCACCGACGACATGCCGTTCCTCGTCGACTCGGTCACCGCCGAGCTCTCGCGCGTCGGCCGCGCGATCCACCTGGTGGTGCACCCGGTGATGACCGTCCGCCGCGACGCCACCGGTGTGCTGCAAGAGGTCGTCGAGGGCGTAGGCCCCACCGAGGAGCTCCCGTACGACTGCGGCCGCGAGTCGTGGATGCACCTCGAGATCGACCGCGAGACCGAGCAGGCCGACCTCGACCAGCTGACGTCCGACCTGCGCGGGGTGCTGGACGACGTCCGCGACGCGGTCGAGGACTGGCCCAAGATGCGCGAGACCGCGACCCGGCTGGCCGCCGAGCTGGGCGAGCAGCCGCCCGCGGGGGTGCCGGCCGAGGAAGTCGCCGAGGCGCGACGGCTGCTGAGCTGGCTGGCCGACGACTCGTTCACGTTCATCGGCTTCCGCGAGTACGCGCTCGAGACCGAGGACGGCGAGGACGCGTTGCGCGCGGTCAACGGCACCGGCCTCGGCATCCTGCGCTACGACCAGCGGGTGTCCGACAGCTTCGGGCGCCTGTCGCCCGAGGTGCGTTCGCGGGCGCGCGACCCGCAGGTGCTGATCCTCACCAAGGCCAACTCGCGGTCGACGGTGCACCGGCCGGCGTACCTCGACTACGTGGGCGTCAAGAAGTTCGACGCGAGCGGTGCCGTCGTGGGCGAGCGCCGGTTCCTCGGCCTGTTCACCTCGGCGGCGTACACCGAGTCGGTCACGCGCGTGCCGGTGATCGACTCGAAGGTCGCAGAGGTGTTGCGCCGCAGCGGTTTCTCGCCCGAGAGCCACAGCGGCAAGGACCTGCTCGAGATCCTCGAGACCTACCCGCGCGACGAGCTCTTCCAGACCGACGTCGACGACCTGTACTTCATCGCCACCAGCGTGCTGCACCTGCAGGAGCGTCGTCGCACGCGCCTGTTCCTGCGCCGCGACGACTACGGCCGCTACATGTCGTGCCTGGTCTACCTGCCGCGCGACCGCTACACGACGCAGATGCGCCTGCGCATGGAGGAGATCCTGCGCGAGGCGTTCGACGGCGAGTCGGTCGACTACACCACGCGCGTCTCGGAGTCGGTGCTCGCGCGGCTGCACTACGTCGTCCGGGTGCCGCGCGGCGTCGCGATCCCGGACGTCGACGTGCAGGCCCTCGAGGACCGCCTGGTCGAGGCCACCCGCACCTGGGACGAGGACTTCGCGGACTCGCTGCGCGCGGACGTCGGCGAGGAGGAGGCCGCGCGGCTGCTCGCGGTGTACGGCAAGGCGTTCCCGGAGGCGTTCAAGGAGGACTTCCCGGCGCGCGTCGCCGTCGCCGACCTGCGCCACGTCTGCGCCGTCACCGAGGAGGACCCCGCGACCGACGAGCCGCGGATGAACCTCTACCAGGAGCCCGGTCGCCCGGCCGACGAGCGGCGGTTCAAGTTCTACCGGCGGGTGCCGCTCTCGCTCACGCGCGTGCTGCCGGTGTTCAGCCACCTCGGCGTCGAGGTGGTCGACGAGCGTCCGTACGAGCTCGACCTGGTCGACGGGTCGAGCGTGCACGTCTACGACTTCGGCCTGCGATACGCCGTCCCCGGCGCGCCGGACGGCTGGGCGCGCGAGCAGGCCGACGTCGCCCGGGCGATGTTCCAGGACGCCTTCGCCGCGGTGTGGGCGGGTCGGGCCGAGAGCGACGGCTTCAACGGGCTGGTGCTCGGCGCCGGCCTGACCTGGCGGCAGATCACGGTGCTGCGCGCCTACACCAAGTACCTGCGCCAGGCCGGGCTGACCTTCAGCCAGGACTACGTCGAGTCCTGCCTGCTCGCCAACGTGGGCATCGCCCGGCTGCTGGTGCGGCTGTTCGAGGCGCGCTTCGACCCCGACCACCTCGGCTCGAGCGCCGACGCCGAGGCGCGCACCGAGACGTGCGAGGCGCTCACCGAGGAGATCACCGGGGCGCTGGACGACGTCGCCAGCCTCGACCAGGACCGCATCCTGCGCGCGCTGCTGGGCGTCGTCCGGGCGACGTTGCGCACCAGCTACTTCCAGGTCGACGACGCGGGCGACGCCCGCAGCTACCTGGCCCTCAAGCTCGACCCGCACCAGGTGCCCGACCTGCCCGAGCCGGTGCCGGCGTTCGAGATGTGGGTCTACTCCCCGCGGGTCGAGGGCGTGCACCTGCGGTTCGGCAAGGTCGCGCGCGGTGGCCTGCGCTGGAGCGACCGGCGCGAGGACTTCCGCACCGAGGTGCTCGGCCTGGTCAAGGCGCAGATGGTGAAGAACGCCGTCATCGTGCCGACCGGCGCCAAGGGCGGGTTCGTCGCCAAGCAGCTGCCCGACCCGAGCGACCGCGAGGCGTTCATGGCCGAGGGCATCGCGTCGTACCGCACCTTCATCTCGGCGCTGCTCGACGTCACCGACAACCTCTCGGGCAGCGGCGACGCGGCCACCGTCGTGCCCCCGCCGCGCGTCGTCCGGCACGACGGCGACGACACCTACCTCGTCGTCGCCGCCGACAAGGGCACCGCGACGTTCAGCGACATCGCGAACGACGTCGCGACGTCCTACGGCTTCTGGCTCGGCGACGCGTTCGCCTCCGGCGGCTCGGCCGGCTACGACCACAAGGCCATGGGCATCACCGCCCGCGGCGCGTGGGAGTCGGTGAAGCGGCACTTCCGCGAGCTCGACCTCGACACCCAGACGCAGGACTTCACCGTCGTCGGCGTCGGCGACATGAGCGGCGACGTCTTCGGCAACGGCATGCTGCTGAGCGAGCACATCCGGCTGGTGGCGGCGTTCGACCACCGGCACGTGTTCGTCGACCCGACGCCCGACGCGGCGTCGTCCTTCGCCGAGCGCCGCCGGCTCTTCGACCTGCCGCGCTCGTCGTGGGACGACTACGACCGCTCGCTGATCAGCGCGGGCGGTGGCGTCTGGCCGCGCACCGCGAAGTCGATCCCGGTCAGCGCCGAGGCCGCGGCGGCGCTGGGGCTGGGCAAGGGCTCGACGTCCTGCACCCCGGCCGAGCTGATGCGGGCGATCCTGGCCGCACCGGTCGACCTGCTCTGGAACGGCGGGATCGGCACCTACGTCAAGTCGTCGTCCGAGAGCAACGCGGACGTCGGCGACCGGGCCAACGACGCGATCCGGGTGAGCGGCAACGAGCTGCGCGTGCGGGTCGTCGGCGAGGGCGGCAACCTCGGTCTGACCCAGAACGGCCGCATCGAGGCGGCGCTGCACGGCGTGCGCGTCAACACCGACGCCATCGACAACTCGGCCGGCGTCGACACCTCGGACTACGAGGTCAACATCAAGATCCTGCTCAACGCGGTGGTGGCTGACGGCGACCTCACCACCAAGCAGCGCAACACGGTGCTGGCCGACATGACCGACGACGTCGCCGCGCTCGTGCTGCGCGACAACTACGAGCAGAACGTGCTGCTGGGCAACGCGCGCGAGCAGGCGCACCCGATGCTGCCGGTGCACCAGCGGCTGATCCGCGCGCTGGTCAAGCGCGGGGCGCTCAACCGCGCGCTCGAGTTCCTGCCGAGCGACGCGCAGATCGCGCGCCGTCACGACGAGGGGCTGGGCCTGACCTCGCCGGAGTTCTCGGTGCTGGTGGCGTACTCGAAGATCACGCTGGCCGACGACCTGCTGGCGAGCTCGCTGCCCGACGACCCGTGGTTCGCCGCGACGCTGCGCGCGTACTTCCCGGCCGAGGTCGTCGAGCGCTACGGCGACCGGCTCGAGCAGCACCCGCTGCGCCGCGAGATCATCACCAACTCGCTGGTCAACAACCTGGTCAACCGCGGCGGCATCACCTTCGCCTTCCGGGTGCAGGAGGAGACCTCGGCGACGCCGGTGCAGGTGGCCGAGGCCTACGTCGTGGCCCGCGAGGTCTTCGACCTCACCAGCTTCGTGCGGCGGGTCGAGGCGCTCGACAACCAGGTGCCGACGCGCGCCCAGACGGCGGTGTACCTGGAGTTCCGCCGCCTCATGGACCGCGCGGTGCGCTGGCTGCTGCAGACCCGGCCGGCCATCACCGACATCGCGGCCGAGATCGAACGGTTCTCGGCGGTGGTCGACGAGCTGCGACCGCGGGTGCCCGACCTGCTGGTCGGTGCCGAGCAGCGGCGGCTGCACCGGCGCACCAAGGAGCTGCTCAAGCTCGGGGTGCCCGAGGACCTCGCGGCCGACACCGCCTCGCTGCTCGACGCCTACTCGCTGCTGGACATCGCCGAGATCGGGTACGACACCGGCACGGCGCACGCGCAGGTGGCGCCGCTGTACTTCCTGCTGTCCGAGCGGTTCCAGGTCGACACCATGCTCGGGCTCATCACGGCGCTGCCGCGCGACGACCGGTGGGACGCGCTGGCCCGGGCGGCCCTGCGCGGCGACCTCTACGCGGCGCTCGAGCAGCTGACGACGTCCGTGCTGCAGAGCACCGACGCGGACGACGAGCCCGCCGACCGCATCGCGCGGTGGGAGAAGTCGAACCACGAGGCGCTGGAGCGGGTGCGCGAGATGGTGAGCGAGGTCAGCCACCTCGACCGCACCGGCATCGCGGCGCTCTCGGTGGCTCTGCGCGGCCTGCGCGGCGTGGTGCGCAGCAACGCCGCCACCTGACCCCCGACGGCAGGGCACCTTCTTGAGAATTCGCCTTACCTGGGCCGCTCCGAGGGCCATCTCCCCAGAAGGTGCTCCCGAGAGGGACGGTGCTATTAGCCTCGGACTTCCACCACGAGGGGGCCAAAGATGATCGACTTCCAGAACGCCAGTTACATCAAGCTCGGAAAGATCGACTACCAGCAGGTCGCGTCTCAAGTTGACCCGCTTCTCATCGACGGCGAGCAGGGTTTCATGGCGTTCAAGGGGATCCGTGACTACATCGTCTTCACGAGCAAGCGGATCATCGCGGTCAATGTGCAGGGCATCAGCGGGAAGAAGAAGGACTTCACGTCCTTGCCGTTCGCCAAGGTGCAGGCCTTCTCGGTCGAAACCGCCGGAACGTTCGACCTGGATGCCGAGCTCGAGCTGTGGTTTTCAGGCCTGGGCAAGGTCCGGTTCGAGTTCAAGGGAAACACCGATGTCGCTTACCTGAACAAGCTCATCGCTCACTACGTCCTCTGAGTGCGCGTTTCCCCGCACTCTCTTGGGAGATCGCCCTCCTTGGGCCGCTCTGGGGGCGAATTCTCAAGAACACTCCCCAAGTGCGGTCAGTGGTGGGCGTCGGTGCCGCTGCTGACCTGCAGGCCGATGACGCCGACGACGATGACGGCGATCCAGAAGGCCTTGGACCAGCTGGCCTGCTCGCCGAACAGCCAGATGCCGAGCAGTGCGACGGCCGCGGTCCCGACCGCCGACCAGATCGCGTAGGCCACCCCGACCTCGAGGTCCTTCAGCGCCTTGGCGAGCAGCGCGAAGCTCGCGACGTACCCGACGACCACGACCACCGACGGCCACAACTTGGTGAACCCGTCGCTCGCCTTGAGCGAGACGGTCGCGGCGATCTCGGTGCCGATCGCGGCGAACAGCAGCGCCCAGGGCACCTCACGCCTCCGCGGTCCCGGACGACGACCCCGACCCGGACGACGACCCCGCGGCCGGCGTCGACCACGGCCACAGCTCGCGCAGCGCGTCCGACAACCGCGGCAGCAGGTCGGCCGGCGGGTCGACGTCCTCGATGCCGAGGCTCAGGTGCAGGTGCAGCGCCGTCGCCGTGGCCACCACGTTGAAGGTCACCGGCTCGACCGGTCCGGGCGGCGCCGTCCGCCAGGCCGCTGCGAGCGCGTCGACGACGCGGGCGCGGTCGTCGTCCGAGATCACCGGTGAGCTGAGCAGCCGGGCCAGCGCGTACGCGATCCGCGTCTCCTCGGTCTGCACGAAGCGGTAGTCGGTAGGCCGGAACAGCCGCGCGATCACGGTGTCGAGCAGCCGGTTGACCATGGCGCTGTCGCCGTGCCGCGAGACGCCGAGCTCGTCGACCGCGTCGCTCCCGTGCGCGAGGGCGTGCAGCCAGCCGCGCTCGGGGTCGTGGCCCTGCACCTCGTCCTCGGTGAGCCACCAGGCGAGCAGCGCCTCGACAGCGCGGTCGACGTCCGCGCGCTCGAGCTCGTGGGTGTCGTCGTCGTGCCCGACCACGAGTGCGACGAGCAGCGGGGCGAACGCCCGGCCCGGCACCTCGGGGTCGCGGTAGAGGTCGGCGGCCGCGTCGAGCAGCGCGGCGAGGTGCCCGTCGGCGCCGCCCTCGCCGATCACGCGGGCGAGCGTGGAGTACGCCCCGGCGTCGCGGACGGCGGGGTCGGGCGAGCGAAGGTCGGCGACGGTGGCGGCGAGCTCGGCCGGCAGGGCGGGGTTCGTCATGCGGCCATCCTGGCGCACGCACCGCGGCGCCCCTGCGTAGGCTCGGGCTGTGCCCTCGATGACCGACCTCGTGCACGAGCGCACCACGCTCGACGACGCGGACGTCGAGTGGCTGCGGCTGCTGGTGGGCGACTGGCAGCTGCTCTCGGACCTGTCGTTCGCCGACCTCGTCCTCTGGGTGCAGGTGCCCGACGGCTGGCTGGCGGTCGCGCACGTGCGCCCCACCACCGGGGCGACCGCGTTCGTCGACGACACCGTGGGGCTCGAGGTCGCGGCCGGCCGTCGTCCGCAGATCGACCAGGCGTTCGCCGAGCGGCGCATCTGCCGCGAGGCCGACCCCGACTGGCGCGACGACGTCCCGGTGCGCGAGGAGACGATCCCGGTGGTGCGCGACGGGCACGCCGTGGCGGTGCTCGCCCGGCACACCAACCTGTCGACGATGCGCACGCCGAGCCGCCTCGAGCTCGCCTACCTGCAGACGGCCGACGCGCTGGCGCTCATGGTGTCGGAGGGCGGCTTCCCGGTGGTGGGGTCGCCGACCGGTCCGCGGCGCGGCGCCCCGCGCGTGGGCGACGGCATGCTGCGGCTGGACGGCGAGGGGCTGGTGCTGTTCGCGAGCCCGAACGCGGTCTCGGCCTTCCACCGGCTGGGCCACGACCGCGAGCTGGTCGGCCAGTCGCTCGCCGAGGTGACGACGCCGTTGCTGCGCGAGCGCGGCCAGGTCGACGAGGGCCTGCCGCTCGTGCTGATGGGCAAGGCGCCGTGGCGCGCCGACCTCGAGGGGTCGAGCACCGTGCTGAGCGTGCGGGCGATCCCGCTCGCGGTGGGCGGACGACGGGACGGCGCGCTGCTGCTGGCCCGCGACGTCACCGAGCTGCGCCGGCGCGAGCGGCAGCTGCTGAGCAAGGACGCCACGATCCGCGAGATCCACCACCGGGTGAAGAACAACCTGCAGACCGTGGCGGCGCTCCTGCGGCTGCAGTCCCGCCGGCTCGACGACCCCGCGGCCCGCACCGCGCTCGACCAGGCCGAGCGGCGCGTCGCCGCGATCGCCCTCGTGCACGAGACGCTCTCGACCGGCTTCGACGAGACCGTCGACTTCGACGCCGTCGCGATGCGCGGGCTCTCGACGCTGGCCGAGGTGGCCCGGCCGGGCGGGGCGATCCGCACGGTGCACCAGGGCACGTTCGGCCGGCTGCGCGCGGAGGACGCGACCTCGCTCTCGCTGGTGCTCACCGAGCTGGTGCACAACGCGGTCGAGCACGGCCTGGCCGGCCGCGACGGCGTGGTGACCGTCTGCGCCGAACGCACCGGCGAGGGCGTGACGGGGGAGGACCGGCTCGTCGTCCACGTCACGGACGACGGGGTGGGGATGAGCGAGAACGGCCTGCACGCCGGGCTGGGCAGCCAGATCGTCAAGGCCCTCGTGCACGAGCTGCGCGGGACGATCACCTGGACGTCGCCCGACGAGGGCGGCACCGACGTCCGGCTCGACCTGCAGCCCCGCCCGCTCGACGACTGAGCTCCGGGGGCGAGGCCGCGAGCGGTCGCGGGCACGACAACGCCCCGGTCGCGATGACCGGGGCGTCGGGTGGTGCGGCTGCCGTGCGGGGGTCAGACCGCCCGGCGGGCGCGGGCGTTGCGGCGCTTGAGCGCGCGACGCTCGTCCTCGGACAGCCCGCCCCAGACGCCGGCGTCCTGGCCGGACTCCAGCGCCCACTTCAGGCACACGTCGGTCACGGGGCAGCGACGGCACACGGCCTTCGCCTCCTCGATCTGCAGCAGGGCGGGTCCGGTGTTTCCGATCGGGAAGAACAGCTCGGGATCCTCGTCGAGGCAGGCAGCGCGGTGGCGCCAGTCCATCGGGATCGATCTCCTGTCATGTACGGGGTACGTCGGGCGGCGCGTCAGTGGGGTGCGGCACGGGGTTCGGCCACGGACGTCGGCGTCGCATGATCATCATCGACGCTCGCGGGCCGTTTGTGAAGGCCTTCACGAGCGTTCGCGTCAGCAGAACGCGCGGTTCACCTGACGTGTTCCAGCCTCACACCTGCGCGGGGCCGCGCACAAGGGGTATCCGTGATCGTCCTGTGATGATGGGTGAGGCATTCGTCACAGAGCGTAGACGGCGCGCCGGGTGGTGATCACCGTCGGTCGTCGTCCTCACCCTCTCACAGGGCCGTCTCCCGCCCGGACGTCGGGGCGCTAGCGTGGCGCCGTGCCGACCGCCGAGCCCCCCGCCGAGCCCGACGCCGTCCCGCCCGAGCCCGGCGACGTCCCGACCGGCCGGGGGTGGCGGCTGGCGGGGTTCCTGCTGCTGCTCGGCGAGGCGTTGGCGCCTCTGGGCGGTGCGGTGTGGTCGCTCGTCCTGATCATCACCGGCCGGGCCGTCGTGCCGCGCAACGACCTGCTGGTCGGGCTGCTGCTGCTCATCACCGGGCTGGGCCTGGTGCTGGTGGCGGTGCGGCTGCGCGAGGGCCGCCCGGGCGTGCGGATCGCCTCGCTGCTCTGGCAGGTGCTGCTCGTGCTGGCGGTCGCCGGCCCGATGTGGCAGGCGGGGCGGCACGTGCTGGCCGCGCTGCTGGTGGTGTGGGCGGTCGCCGCGGGGATCGCCACGGTGCAGGCGACGCGCGAGCCCGAGGCGCCGGCCCGGCCCTGACGCGGGAGTCAGCTCGACGGCTCGTCGGCGGTGTCGTCGAGGCCGCGGCGCAGCTCGTCGACCGTGCGCGACAGCAGCCGCGAGACGTGCATCTGCGAGATGCCCAGCTCCTGCGCGATCTCGCTCTGGGTCAGGCCGCGGAAGAACCGCAGCACCAGGATCCGCTTCTCGCGCGCGGGCAGCCGGTGCAGCAGCGGGCGCAGGGACTCGCGGTCGACGACGTCCTCGAGCGCGGTGTCGACGACGGTGACGGACGGCGTGACCACCTCGACCGGTCCGTCGAACGACACGGTGCTGTACGCCTGCTGGGCCTCGAGCGCCTCGAGCGCGTCCTCCTGGTCGATCCCGAGGTGGGCGGCGATCTCGTCGACGGTGGGCGCGCGGCCGAGCCGCTGGGTCAGCTCGGTGCGGGCGTCGATGAGCCGGCGCTGCAGCTCTTGCAGGCGACGTGGCACGCGCACGGCCCAGGTGCGGTCGCGGAAGTAGCGCTTGATCTCGCCGAGGATCGTGGGCGTCGCGTAGCTGGCGAGCTCGGTGCCGCGCGTGGGGTCGAACCGGTCGACGGCGTAGATCAGGCCGATGGTGCCGACCTGCACGAGGTCGTCGAGCGGCTCGCCGAGGTGGCGGTAGCGCGCGGCGAGGAACCGCACGAGGGGCAGGTGGGCCTCGACGACCTGGTCGCGCAGGGCGGCGCGGCGCGGGTCGGAGGGGTCGAGGGCGGACAGCTCGCGCAGCGCCTCGGCGGCGGGGGAGCGGCGGTCGACGAGGACCTCGGTCACGTCCACTGCCCCGCTCCGGCCCGGACGACGAGCCGGATCCAGGTGCGGGTGCGGCCGTCGGCGTCGTCCTCGTGGCCGGACTCGAGCGAGTCGACGAGGGCGGACAGGACGGCCCACGCGTACGCGGTGGGCTCGGGCAGCTCGACGTCCGGGCCCGTGACGTCGCAGGTCAGGGCGCTCTCGTCGAGGGTGAACAGGCAGCTGATGTGGTCGTCGACGGCCCCGGTCTGCTCGGGGTGGTGGATCAGCAGGGTGCAGGCCTCGTCGATGGCGATGCGCAGGTCCTCGATGCGGTCGAGGGTGAGGTCGAGGCGGGCGGCCAGGCCGGCGGTGGCGGTGCGGACGACGGCGACGTAGGCCGCGTCGGCGGGCACCTCGAGCTCGACGACGTCGACGGCTGGTGCGGCCTCGGCCGAGATGCTCATGGTGCGTCCCCCTTGCTGCTGGTGCGACGGTTGCTCACCTGCACAGGCCCATCCTGCGGCTTGTGGGGTCGCGCGTCCATGCAAGCGCTCCCACGGTGGGGCGGGTGGTGACCTATGCCTGTTGTGCGAGGTTTTGCAACGCGTCACCGGTCATCCGGTACACCGTCCACTCGTCCTGGGCGACGGCGCCGAGCGAGCGGTAGAAGCCGATCGAGGGCTCGTTCCAGTCGAGCACCCACCACTCCAGGCGCGGGTAGCCGCGCTCGACGCAGATCGCGGCGAGCCGCGCCAGCAGGGCCTTGCCGAGGCCGCTGCCACGCTGGTCGGGCTGGACGAACAGGTCCTCGAGCCAGATGCCGTGCTGGCCGGTCCAGGTCGAGTAGGTGAGGTAGTAGACGGCCATGCCGACGACGCGTGGCTGGCCGTCGTGGTGGGTGACCTCGGCGACGACCGCGTGGCTGCGCGCGGACGACGGGTCGCCGGACGGGAAGAGCGCGGCGTGCAGGTGCTCCTCGGTGGCCTCGACCTGGTGCAGCTCGCGCTCGTAGTCGGCGAGCTCGCGGATCAGCGCGAGGATCTGCGGGACGTCGTCCGGCGTGGCGTCGCGCACCGTCGTCGGGTCGGCTGGCTGCGGCATGGCGGTGACGCTAGCCGAGGGTTCCGACGGTCTGGCTCGCGCGGGCGGCAGGCATCGCGACCTGGACGTCGACCGCCCGGCCGCGCACCACGAGCTGGCCCCGGCCCGGCGTGCGGACGTCGGGTGGCTCGGCCCGGATGCCGAACGGCTCGCCGTCGTGCGCCGACCCCGGGAGCAGCAGCAGGCCGGTGCGGGTGCGGCGCAGCGCAGCGGGCCAGCCGGTGAACGAGCCCGCCAGGTGCGCCGTGGTGGTCGACGCCACGACGGTGCGCCCGGTCGCGAGCGCCGCTTCGACCAGCCGCGACCCGAGCAGGTCGGCGTCGTCGACGAGCAGGACGGCGTGCGGGTGCTGACCCAGCAGGGTCGGATCGTCGGCCGTCGACGTCGGCCAGCGGTCGTCCCCCACGAGACGGGAGTTCCGCGCAGCCGCCACGAGCACCGAGCGCCCCGCCGCGACCAGCTGCTCGGCCACGACCTCGAGCGCTGTGGTGCGGCCGCTGCCGTTCGGCCCGGCCACCACGGCGATACCGTGGACGTCCAGGCCGACGGGCGCGGCGTCGTCCCCACCCAGGCCCAGCAGGACCTCGGACGTCGGACCGGACCGCACGGACCTCTCGTGGAGCGCCGCCGCCGACACCTGGTCGGGCAGCGGCCGCAGCCTCAGCCGTGGGGACGCCGGCACCGGCAGGGCGGCCAGCCGCGCCCGGACCTCGTCCGGACCTCCCGGCCACGCCAGCTGCGCTGCGTCGCCGGTCGGCAGGTGCACGGCCCGCCCGGGCGGCTGGTCGCCGGGCGACGACGCGATCGGGGCGCCCGCGAGGAGCAGGTCGGTGGGGTCCGCGCAGCGCAGCAGCAGCTTCTCCGGAACCAGACCGGCCAGCCGGGAGGTCAGGACGGCGCGCCCGCCGGCGACGACCAGCCGCAAGCCGGTCGGTTCGGCGTCGCGCGCGAGGGCGAGGAGCTCGTCGACCCCCTGGCCGTGGTCAACCCGGTCGAGCTGCTGCACCAACGCGTCCCAGCCGTCGACGACGAGCAGGGTGGACGACGGGCGAGGCTCGCCTGCCGTCTCTCGCAACCGCTGCACCAACCGGCGCACCGCACGCGGTCGGTCGCCCTGGACGACGGTGCCGACCTGCGGCAAGCCGTCGAGCGCGCGTCCCAGCGGGCCGGACGTCGGGTCGACCGCGTGCACGGCGCAACCGGGGTCTGCGGCGAGGGCGGCGAGGACGAACGTCAGCAGGGCGGTGGTGCGACCCGTCCGCGCGGTCCCGCTGACCGCCAGGTGCGAGCCCGTGCGCACGTCCCAGGTCAGCGGTGGTTGGCGGCCGTCGTCCGGGCGGTCCAGGCGTCCGACGGTGGTGCGGCCGTGGTCGGCCCGCAGGGCGTCGAGCGGCAGGACGTCCGGCAGCGGGAGCAGCCACGGGCTGGGTGCCGGCCGGGCGCCGAGCGCGTCGGCCGCTGCGGTGGCCGCGGCCGCCAGGGTCACGAGCTGGTCCGGGCCGACCACGCCGACGGCCGGCTCGCCGGGCCGGACGACGACCACGTGCTGCGGAGGTGGGGCGGGCGACGGTCCCGTCGACAGCGCGACCTGCACCGGCACCAGGTCGCCGGGGCCGGTGCGCAGCAGGGCGCGTCCGGGCAGGCCCTCGGGCAGCAACGCTGCGTCGGGTGAGTCGATCACGTCGTGGGAGTCGCTGCGGTCACGCACGCGCAGGCAGATCCGCAGGTTCACGTTGGCGCGGATGTCGGCGGACACGATCCCAGCCGGTCGCTGGGTCGCCAGCACCAGGTGGACCCCGAGCGATCGACCGACCGCCGCCAGCCGCACCAGCCCGTCCAGGAACTCCGGCAGGTCGACCGCGAGCAGCCGGAACTCGTCGACCGCGATGACCAGCCGCCCCAACGGTTCGAGGGCCCGGTCACCGTCGCGCCGCAGCTGGTAGGACTCGAGGTCGCTCGCGCCGACCGCGTGCAGCAGGCGCTCGCGACGGGTCAGCTCGGCCTGCAGCGACGCCAGCGCTCGAGCGGCGAGCTGGTCGTCGAGGTCGGTGACGAGGCCGCTCACGTGAGGGAGGGCGGCGCAGTCCCGGAAGGCCGCACCACCTTTGTAGTCGACCAGGACGAAGGCGAGCTCGTCAGGGCGGTTGGCGGCGGCGAGAGAAGCCACCAACGTCTGCAGCAGCTCGGACTTGCCCGACCCGGTCGTGCCGGCGACGAGGGCGTGCGGCCCGTCGTGCACCAGGTCGATCGACACCGGCCCGGCGACCCCGCTGCCGAGCACCGCCGTCGTCGACCGAGGACGGCGAGACCATCTGGCGCGCAACGACTCCGCGGGCTCGGGGCCGAGCTCGAGCAGCGGCAGCAGATGGGAGCGCGGCGGGAGCGCGGTCGCACCGTCCCCGCGCCCGGGTTCGCGCAGCGGCGCGAGCGAGCGGGCCACCTGCTCAGCCCAGGCCGGCCCGACGCCGTCCGGCACGAGGTCGTCGACCGCCGGGCGGCCACCCAGCTCGAGCCGGGCCGGCCCGCGGAACGGAAGGCGGACGACGGCACCGCACCCCGGCGGGACCGTGCCACCTTCCGCGGCGCACCAGAGCAGGTGCACGCCCACGGCGGCGCCGCTCGCCAGCACCACGCTCCACGCCGGGTCGTCGTGCGCTTCCGCCACCACGACCACCCAGCTCGGGTGGTCGCCGCCCGTCGTCACCCGCCGGCGCACCTCGTGCTCGACAACGGCTGGGGCGACGTCGATCCGGTGCGGGAGCCACCGCGCCCAGGCGCACTCGGGCCAGCCGACCACGCCGATGCGTGCGCCGCCGGGCGTCGTCAGCACGGCCAGCTGGCCGACCAGCCAGCGGGCGGAGGCCGCCACGGAGGC
Source organism: Angustibacter peucedani (assembly GCF_054779595.1). Lineage (NCBI taxonomy): Bacteria > Bacillati > Actinomycetota > Actinomycetes > Kineosporiales > Kineosporiaceae > Angustibacter > Angustibacter peucedani. Next base: position 75,267 of record NZ_BAAGXY010000034.1, on the reverse strand, counting down.
CGCATCACCGACCAGCGTCACGTGCCCTACGTCGTCCAGGCGCAGCGTCACGGGCGCGTCGGGCAGCAGCGGGCGCTCGAACGAGGCGCCGCGGTCGACCTGAACCTGAGCGGTCACCGTGGCCCGGCCCAAGGACAGCTCCAGCCGGTCGTCGTCGTCCGCTCCGCGGCGCCACACCAGCCGCGACGGGTCGCGGGCCGCAACCGCCAACGAGGCGGCATCACCGGCCCGCGCCCGACGGAGGGCAAGCTCGTCGTCGAGTGCCTGCTGCACCCGCTGCTGCGCGTCGGCGTCCGTCGCGACCCAGGCAGCGTGTGCGTGGCGCTCTCCGCGACGACGTCCGAACCGGTCCGAGACCGAGGTCGTCACGGCCACGAGCGGCCCGAGCAATCCGAAGGCCAGGTACGTCGGCTGGTGGAGGAACCACGCCATCGGAAAGCACAGCAGAACCGGTGCGACCACCGCCGCCCACGGGATGCGCGCGCGGTCGCGTCCCTCCGGCGGGAGGGGACGCCGGACGACGACCTCAGCCGGGGCCGGGAGGCTGGACCCGCTGCGGCGCAGCGCGAGCCGGCCTCCACCGTCTGGCACGGTGCTGGCGGGGCAGGCGTCGGCGAGTCGCAGCACCGCAACGGTGGCACCAGCGCCGACCCGCTGCCCAGGCCGCAGCGCCACGCCCTCGGGCGGCACCCGAGCACCGTCGACCTTCGTCCCGTTGCTGGACCCGAGGTCGTGCAGCCGTACGCCGTCCGCCGTGACAGTCAGCGAGAGGTGCTGGCGTGACAGCTGCGGGTCGTCGACCACGAGGCCGCACCCGGGCGCACGCCCGACGACCAGGCGTCCCGGCAGCAGCGGGCGGTCGGCGCCGGCGTCCGGCCCGCCGACGACGCACCATCGCAGGACGGCGGTGGGTGCCTCGTGATCCGGGCCTGGTGGACCGGCCACGAGCACCACTCCGTCGACGAGCGGCGGCGCACCGACGAGCCCGCCGATGGCGCGGCCCTCGACGCGGAGCACTCGGTCGGCGGGGAGATCGGCGGCGGCCAGCAGCGGGACGACGAGCTGGGCGGCAGACGTCCCCCGAGGTGCGTGCACGTCGAGATCGACCGACGTCCGTGGGTCGACGGCGTCGATCACGGTGCAGCGCAACGGATCCACGGCACGATGATGCCGTGGATGCAGCCGTGCTCGCTCGCGTCGTCCACAGGCATGCCCGATCCGACGGGCGGACCGGTGGACGACGCGTCAGGCCTCGACGGTGTCGGCCCCAGGTGCGTCGCGCTTCACGGCGGCGATGCCGTTCTCGGCGCCGGACCTGGAGGAGTACCCCTCGCCGCCCGTCGCGATGACCTGCCCGTTGCCCGACTTCAGGCGCCACCGGTACTCGCCCTTGGCGTCCTGGTACAGCTCGAACTTCGCGGCCATGGAAGACCTCCTGACGGACGACGGCCCGCGTCGTCGCGAGGCCCAGGGCACACGGTAGGAGCGCCGGGACCGCCGAGGAAGAGCCCGGCGGGGCTGACCGTCGTCCACAACTTCGCCGTGGGCCCTATCTCCGGTTTGTCCGTTCTCACTACAGTGGCCGCCGGACCACGGACCGGGGGGCGGCATGACCAGGGGGACCAGCGCGCGCGAGCGCGTCGAGAGCGACGTGCGCGAGCTCGTGCGACGGTCGGGCATCGACCCGATCCGCGACGGCGGCGCCGTCCGTCGGATGGTCGAGGACGCGGTGCAGGACTACGAGGATCGCTCCGCCGGCGGTCACCTGCCGCCCGTCGCCGACCGGGCGGACGTCGTGCGCCACGTCTGGGATGCGGTGGCCGGCTTCGGTGCGCTGCAACCGTTCCTGGACGACCCGCGGGTGGAGGAGATCTGGGTCAACGAGCCGTCCAAGGTCTTCGTGGCCCGGGACGGCGTCGCCGAGCTGACCACCACCATCCTGACCGCCGAGGAGGTGGCCGAGCTGGTCGAGCGGATGTTGCAGACGTCAGGACGCCGCGTCGATCTGTCGTCGCCGTTCGTCGACGCCACGCTGCCCGACGGCTCCCGGCTGCACGTCGTCATCCCCGACGTCACGCGTGAGCACTGGGCGGTGAACATCCGCAAGTTCGTCGTGCGCGCGACCCACCTCGACGACCTCGTCCGGCTGGGCACGCTCACCCGGCACGCCGCGGTGTTCCTCGACGCCGCCGTCCGCGCCGGGCTCAACGTCATCGTCGCGGGCGGGACGCAGGCCGGGAAGACGACGTTGCTCAACTGCTTGGCGGGGGCGATCGGCGCGCGCGAGCGGGTCGTCACCTGCGAGGAGGTCTTCGAGCTCCAGATCGCCGGCCGTGACGTCGTGGCGCTGCAGTGCCGGCAGCCCAGCCTCGAGGGCACCGGCGAGATCCCGTTGCGGCGCCTGGTGAAGGAGTCGCTCCGCATGCGACCGAGCCGGCTCGTCGTCGGCGAGGTGAGGCAGGAGGAGAGCCTCGACATGCTCCTCGCCCTCAACAGCGGGCTGCCCGGCATGTGCACCGTGCACGCGAACAGCGCCCGCGAGGCGCTGATCAAGCTGTGCACGCTGCCGCTGCTCGCCGGCCCCAACGTCGGCGCGCGGTTCGTCGTCCCGACCGTGGCGTCGAGCGTCGACCTGGTCGTGCACGTCGCGCTGGAGTCCGACGGACGGCGGCGCGTGCGCGAGGTCGTCGCGGTGCCGGGGCGGGTCGAGGGTGACGTCGTCGAGACCGCGGACGTCTTCACCACCTGCGACGGAGTGCTGGTGCGGGCCGAGGGCTTCCCACCTCATCTGGACCGGTTCTCCCGGGCGGGGATCGACGTCGCTGCCCTGCTGGCGCACGACCCGGCGGACGGACCCGTCGGGGTCGCGTCGTGACCGGTCTGGGGCTCGGGCTGCTCCTCGGGACCGGCCTGTTCTGCGTGTGGTGGTCGGCGTGGCCGGCAGCCGTGCGCGAGCCTGCGCCGCGACGTCGCTCGCGGCTGGCTGACGACCTCGTGCGCGCCGGCCTGCCGGACGTCGGGGTCCGTCCGGTGGTCGTGGCGAGCCTGGTCTGCGGCGCAGTGGCAGGCCTGCTGCTTCTCGCCACCACCCGCGTGCCCGCGATCGCGGCGTGCTTCGCCCTCATGGCCGCGACGGCGCCGGTGGCCCTGGTGCGGTCGCGGGCCCGCCGCCGCCGTGCCGCCCTGCGCGAGGTCTGGCCGGACGTCGTCGACAACCTGACGTCGGCGGTGCGCGCCGGGCTGTCGCTGCCTGAAGCCCTGTCGCAGCTGGCGGTTCGCGGACCGGAGGAGCTGAGGCCGGCCTTCGCTGCGTTCGCCCTCGACCACCGGGCGTCGGGGCGGTTCCCCGAGGCGCTCGACGGCCTGAAGGCCCGGCTCGCCGACCCGGTCGGTGACCGCGTGGTGGAGTCGCTGCGCCTGGCGCGCGAGGTCGGCGGCAGCGACCTGGGCCGGTTGCTCCGCACGCTCTCGACGTTCCTGCGCGAGGACGCGCGCACCCGGTCCGAGCTCGAGTCGCGCCAGGGCTGGACGGTCAACGCGGCGCGCCTCGCGGTCGCCGCGCCGTGGGTCGTGCTGCTCCTGCTGGCCACCCGGCCCGAGTCGGTCGCGGCGTACGACCAGCCGGCCGGGGTCGTCGTCCTGGTGGGTGGCGGTGCGGTGACGGTCGTGGCGTACCGGGTGATGCTGCGCATCGCGCGGCTCCCTGACGAGCAACGGGTGCTGCGGTGAACCCGCTCTGGCAGGGCGTTGCGCTCGGCGGCCTGCTGGGCGTCGGTCTCTGGCTGGTCGTCGCCGGCCTGCCGTGGCTGCGCCGCCCCGACCTCGACTCCCGTCTCGCGCCGTACGTGCAGGACGTCGTCCGGCCGAGCGGTCTGCTCTCTGGCCCCACGGGCCAGCCGGACTCGGTCGTGATCCGGCTGCTGGCTCCGGTCCTCCACGACGTGTCGGGATGGGTGGGACGGCTGCTCGGCGGGGCGCCGTCGGTGCGCCGCCGCCTCGAGCGAGCTGGTCTGCCACCGGACGTCGACGGCTTCCGGGCGCAGCAGGTGCTCTGGGGCGTGGTCGGGCTGGCGATCGGGGGCACGGCCGCGGCGGCGGTGTGGTGGCGCGGGGCCGCGGCGGTGCTGCCGCTGCTGGTGCTCGTGCTCGTGTGCGGCGGCACCGGGGTGGCAGCGCGCGACTGGTGGTTGTCGCAGCAGGCCGAGCGGCGCGAGCAGCAGATGCTCGCGGAGTTCCCGACCGTGGCCGAGCTGCTGGCCCTCGCCGTGGGTGCGGGCGAGGGACCGGTCGCTGCGCTCGACCGCGTGGCCCGGCTCAGCCAGGGGGAGCTGTCGACCGAGCTGCGCCGCACGCTGGCGGACGCTCGCGCAGGGGCCTCGCTGGTGCAGGCGCTGCAGGGGTTGTCCGACCGCACCGGGCTGGTGCCGCTGCAGCGGTTCGTCGACGGCGTGGTGGTCGCGGTCGAACGCGGGACGCCGCTGGCCGACGTCCTGCGGGCGCAGGCCCAGGACGTCCGGGCCGCGGGCCGACGAGCGCTCATGGACTCGGCCGGCCGCAAGGAGATCGCGATGATGGTGCCGGTCGTCTTCGGAGTCCTGCCGGTCACGGTGCTGTTCGCGGTGTACCCGGGGTTCGCGTTCCTGCGGCTCGGGGTGTGATCGGGTTGTGCGACAACGGATCTCGGGAGAGGACGACGATGCAGGGACGACGGCTGGCGGCGCAGGGGCACGTGGCCTGGCTGCGATGGTGGGAGACGCGGGGACGGGACGACCGCGGTGACGTGCCGGGCTGGGTCCTGGTCACGATGATGACCGCAGGTCTGGTGGCCGGCCTGTGGGCGATCGCCGGGAACACCCTCGGCGACCTGTTCCGCGACGCCGTCAACGGTGTCTCGGCGCCGTAGGCGGGGCGCTCGCGAGGACGCGGGGTCGGCGGTCGTCGACTTCGCGCTGGTGGGCGGCCTGCTGACGCTCGTGCTGCTCTCGGTGGTCCAGCTCGGCCTGGTGATCCACGTGCGCAACACGCTGACCGACTGCGCGTCGGAGGGTGCGCGGTGGGGTGCCCGGTCGGACCGGACGCCGGCGGACGGCGCCGCCCGGGCGCGCGAGCTGGTCGCGTCGGAGCTCGGCGGTGGGTACGCGGCCCGGGTCGGGGACGTCCGCGCGGGCGAGGTGGACGTCGGTGGCGTGCGCGAGGTGGAGGTGTCGCTGACGGCTCCGCTGCCGCTGGTCGGTCTCGTGGGTCCTGCGGGCTCGCTCACCGTTCACGGGCACGCGTTCGCGGAGGCGCAATGACCTGGGTGCGGCGGCGGTGGGACGCCGTGCGCTGCTCGGACGGCGGCAGCGCGGTCGTCGAGTTCGTCGTCCTCGGGGTGCTGCTGCTGGTGCCGGTCGTCTACCTGGTGCTCGCGCTCGGGAGGCTCCAGGCCGGAGCCCTGGCAGCCGAGGGCGCGGCACGAGAGGCCGGTCGCGCCTTCGTCACAGCGGACGACAGCACGGCCGCGCACCGGCGCGCCGAGCAGGCCGCTGCCGTCGCGTTCGCCGACCAGGGGTTCGGGGCGGACGACGTCCGGTCGGTCGCGCTGTCGTGCGGCCCGGGCGACTGCCTGGCGCCCGACCAGCGTGTGGTGGTGCGGTCGCGGCTGCTGGTCGTGCTGCCGGGGGTGCCGCGGTTCCTGGCCCGCGTCGTGCCGACGCGCGTCGAGGTGACCGCCAGCCACGTCGCGACGGTCGACCGGTTCCGGGCCCGACCGTGAGGTGGCGCGAGGACGACGGCCAGATCACGCTGCTCGCGATCGGCTACTTCCTGGTGGCCCTGTGCCTGGTCGCCGTGGTCGCCGACGCGACCGCGGTGCACCTGGCCCGCACGCAGCTGCAGGACGCGGCCGACGCCGCCGCGCTCGACGCGGCCGACGCGCTCACCGGGTCGTCCGTCTACTCCGGCGGTGTCACCGGCGAGTCGGTGCCGCTCACCGACCGCGGCGTGCGCGCCCAGGCCGAGGAGTACCTGACGTCCTACGAGCGCCCGTCGCGGCTGGAGGCGTTGGTGCTGGGCGACGGTACCGGGACGGACGACGGGCGGAGCGCGACGGTCGAGCTCTCGGCGCGAGCGCGGCTGCCCATCGCGGCACCGGTCGTCGCGAGCTTCACCGGCGGCATCACCGTGCGGGTGCGATCGACGGCGCGGGCGCGCATCGAGCCCTAGGGGACAGCGCAAGCTCGTTGCGTCCGAAGAAGTGGTCGCTACAACGGCCAGATCGTCGGACGCAAGGTCAGGGGGCGTACGCGAGGCCGGCGGTCTGGGTCCCGCCCTTGAGGTCGTTGCGCCAGAAGAAGCTGCCCGACCTCGCAGTGCCCGTGGTCACGCTGCCGTTGCCGTCGAAGTCGCCGGCGAAGGGCATGTCCGTGATGCGGCCGAAGGTCGGCGTCTTCCACGCGTTCGGCGACGACACCGAGCTCGAGAGCGTCCAGCGGGCGCGGAAGACACCGCCCGGCGTCGCCAGGCCGTTCCCGTCCCAGTCGCCCAGCAGCGGAAGGTCGCCGGCGCGGTATATGAAGGTGCGGTCGGTCGCGCCGGTCTCGACCGCCTTGCGCAGCGACCAGTAGCGCTGGCCGCGCACGACGCCGATGCCGAGCGGGGTCGCGCCCGTCCAGCGGCCGACCACCGGCTGCGTGCCCGGCGTCCCGTAGACGAAGCGGCGCACGGGGTTCGCCGCCCCGGGCTCGTCCGTGATCGCCCACTTGCCGTCGCGGAAGGTGCCGACGCCGTCCGTGCCGTCGCCGTCCCAGTCGCCCACGACAGGCACGCCGCCGACGCGCGTCACCGCTCCCTCCGGACCGGTGCCCAGGTCGATCGTGCGGGTCGTGCCGTTCGGCAGCCGCAGCGAGAACACGCCGTCCTGGTACCAGCCGACGTCCGCCGTGCCGTCGCCGTTCCAGTCACCCGAGATCGCGCGGCCGAACTGCCGCCACCCCACGCCGAGCCACTCGATCCGCAAGCCGGTCGACGGTACGTCGTTCAGCCCGGCGAAGAGCGCCAGGCCCATCGTGCGCGAGACGTCGCCGCCGCCCATCTGCTGCCCGGTCAGGGCGACGCCGGTGCGTCGCTGCGGCGTCCCGGGCGCGCCGACCACGGCGGTGTCGACGTCGTCCCAGAGGCAGCAGAACGTCCCGAGGTCGGCGCGGGTGCGGCCCACCGCCCAGCTGCGGTACGGGTCGTCGGACGCGAGGTCCCACGTCGTGTCGTCGACCGACCGCAGGTAGGGCACGGGCGCTTCGAGCGTCACCGACTCCAAATCCTCGCTGCGGCCGCCGAAGCTCGGGCTGTAGAGCGCGCGGATGACGGCGCCCGTGCTGTCGGTGCGCACCAGTCCGGCGGTGTCGTCGACCGCGGCCTTCCACTGCCCGCCGGCGCTCGCGTCGGAGCTCTCGCGCGCGTAGCCCGCGTACACCTGGTTCGGCCCCGGGAACGGGGTGTCGAGCCCGAGCTGGCCCGCCCCCTCGACGCGGTTGCCCTTGAAGGCGAGGAACGACCGCGCCGCGATCGCCTGCGCCCGCAGCGCCTCCGTCGGCCAGTCGGAGGCCATGGCGTCCAGGCCCCACAGGTACTTCTGCACAGCGGTGCCGTCGGCGGTGTCGAGGAACAGCTGGGTGATCGTGAACCGGTACTTCTCGGCCAGCACGCGCGTCTCGTCCCAGCGCACCAGGCGGGTGGCGTCGCTGCTGGTGCGGTGCGTCACGCGCACCACGCGGCCGTTCTCGACGATGCGCAGCGTCTTGCCCGGCGGGACCGTCAGCACGGTCTGGTTGCCGGCGTTGCGGACGACCACGTTCCCCTGGCTGCGGGCGACGGTCCAGGTCGAGCCCTGCAGCTGCGTCTTGGTGACGCCCCCGGCGATCCACGGCACGCCGCCGCCGCTCACCGCCTCCACGGTGATCCGCTGCTCGTCGCCGTCGAGCACCGTCACGGACGGGCCGAGCGACTTCGGTGCCGTCGTGGTGCCGGGGTAGTAGGCGTCCAGGACCTGATCGGCGGTGCAGCCGAGGGTCGCCGCGCCCTTGGCGCCGTATTGGCTCATCCCGAGCCCGTCGCCCTTGCCGTGGCCGCGAAGGACGATCGGAGCGCCCGTGGGGGTCGCCGCCTCGGGCACGAACGACCCGCCGGGCTCGGGGCAGACCGCGGCCGAAGCCCCGGTCGCCTGCGCGGTGATCGTCGCGCCTGCCAGCAGCACCGCGGCGAGAGCTGCCCGCACGAGGCGCAGGCGCGAACCGGTCGACGTCGTCGTCATGAGATCCCCCAAAGACCGTCCGAACCCTGCCTTTCTACCTCCTCGTCCGTCGCGACGCGCCGGGTTCTCGCAAGCCTGTGGACGGGCGCTCCCTCGTCCACACCCCTGCGTCCGAAAGATCGGTCGCCATAGCGACCAGATCTTCGGACGCAAGGAGCCGTGACGGGGTGCCCTCGCCGACACCTGTGGCAGGGTCGCGGGATGAGCCGCGCCGCGCAGCAGCGATTCCGCCTCGAGGCCACCCGGCGCCCCAGCTCGCGGGCGCCCAAGCCCGACGACGTCCTCGCCGTGGTCGAGTCGCTGCCGCGTGACGGGCACGCGGTGCTCGCCTCGATGGACGACCCCGAGACCTACATCCAGGTCTGGCTCCGGCCCGACGGCAGCTTCCAGCTCGAGCTGCGCGACGGCTCGGTCGGCACCCACCGCCAGACCCGGACCATCTCACGCGAGCGCGTCGCCGGAGCGTTCTCGTCCTGGCTGGCCGAGCAGGCCGACGGCGCGGGCGACGAGTGGCGCAGCGCCTACCAGTGGAACGACATCAGCGCGCAGTTCGACCAGCCCGACGCCTAGCCCGCCCGCGTCCGAAGGATCGGTCGCCATGGCGACCAGATCTTCGGACGCAAGCGGGGGCGGTGGCCGCGCGTCAGGGCTGGCGGCCGAGGAAGTTGAGCAGCGTCGTCTGGGCGTCGGCGTCGGGGGCGGGATCGATCGCGGGGCCGAAGGCGCCGGCCACGCGTAGCTTGTCGCCGTAGACCTCGGTGTCCTTCCACGCCCGCGCGATCTCGTCGTCCGGGATCGTGGTGTCGCCGCCGGTGGCCTTCGCGAGGTCCCACCGGTGCATCACCAGGTCGCCGGACAGGAACTGGTCGACCGCCTGCTCGAACGTCGACCGGCCGAACATCCCCTCGTACTCGACCTGCGCGGCGTCGGGGTCGTCGAGGTGCGTCGCAACCTGCCCGGTGGCGTGCTCGAAGGCCGTGAGCGGGTCGTCGTCGACGCTCGGGCCGGGCTCGAGCTCGCGCCCGACCAGCTGCTCGAACATGCCCTGCGTGCCGACGACGTGCGCGACCACACCTCGGGCCGTCCAGTCCGGGCACGGCGAGGGCGACTCCCACCCGTCGTCCGGGACGGCGCGGATCGTGTCGGCGAAGGCGGCGGCGTTGCGGCGGTAGCGCTCGGCGTACTCGGTCATGGCCTGCACCCTGGCCCGGCCGGTCGCGCTTGTCCTGCCGAAACGATCACACCGACGCCGCGCACGCGGCACGATCGAGCGGTGGACGCCGGACGACGGGCGCTCGCCGGGCTGGTGGCGCTGGCGCTGCTGGTGGCCGGCGGGACCGTCGCGCTCGACGCTGGCGCAGCGGCCACGACGACCGCGGCCACCGCGAAGCCGGTCCTCAGCACGCGCTGGACCGCCTCCGCCCTGCCCCTCGGCGCGCGGCTCGGTGTCACCGGCTCGGTGACCGGCCTGCCGGTGCGCACCCGCGTGCTGGTCGAGCGGGCCAGCGGCTCGCGGTGGGTCGTGGTGAAGACCCTGCGCACCAACCACCAGCACCGCTACGCCACCTCCGTCACCACGCGCACCACCCGGGGTTGGTCGACGTACCGGGTGGTCGTGCCGTCGTCCGGAAGCCGTCCGGCGCTCGGCAGCCCGCACCTGCGGCTCGACAGCTACTCGCGGCACACCTACGTCGTCCGCACCAAGGGCGACGTCGTCGTGCCGGTGAGCGACTTCGCGGCGGCCGCCGCCACCATCTACGCCGACCCGCGCGGCTGGCGCGCGGCGCACCACCGCTTCGTGCGCGTGACGGAGGGCGGCGCCTTCACCCTGGTGATCTCGCAGGCGCGCTACCTGCCGTCGTTCTCGTCGGTGTGCTCGGTGCGGTACAGCTGCCGGGCCGGGCGGTACGTCGTCATCAACCAGGACCGCTGGCGCGGCGGCTCGGCGCCGTTCACCGGGACGCTCACCGACTACCGGCGCATGGTGCTGCTGCACGAGACCGGTCACTGGCTCGGGCTCGGCCACGCGAGCTGTCCCCGTCACGACACCCGCGCGCCGGTGATGCAGCAGCAGTCGAAGGGGCTGCAGGGGTGCCGGCCGAACCCCTGGCCGCTGCCGGGCGAGCTGCGAGCGGTGGCCTGAGGCGTCCCGCGCGTGGCCTATCGTGGACGCTCGTGGCTGCCGTCGACTTCTCTGCCGAGATCAAGGACCTGCGGACGACCGTCGAGTCGATCCGCCAGGTCACCGACGTCGACCGCCTGAAGGCCGACATCGCCGACCTCGAGCAGCAGTCGGCCGCCCCCGACCTGTGGGACGACCCCGAGGCCGCGCAGAAGGTCACCAGCCGGCTCAGCCACCTCAACGCCGAGCTCGAGCGGTTCGAGACCGTCGCCCAGCGGGTCGACGACCTCGAGGTGCTGGTGCAGATGGGCGAGGAGGAGGGCGACGCCGACACCCTCGCCGAGGCCGAGCGCGAGCTCGAGGCGCTGAAGAAGACGGTCGGCGAGCTCGAGGTGCGCACGCTGCTCAACGGCGAGTTCGACGAGCGCGAGGCCCTGGTGACGATCCGCGCCGAGGCCGGTGGTGTCGACGCCGCCGACTTCGCCGAGATGCTGCTGCGCATGTACCTGCGCTGGGCCGAGCGCCACGGGTACTCGACCGAGGTCATGGACACCAGCTACGCCGAGGAGGCGGGGCTGAAGTCGGCCACCTTCGCCGTCCACGCGCCGTACGCGTACGGCAACCTCGTCGTCGAGCAGGGCACCCACCGCCTGGTGCGGATCAGCCCGTTCGACAACCAGGGACGTCGGCAGACGAGCTTCGCCGGCGTCGAGGTGCTGCCGGTCACCGAGACCACCGACCACGTCGAGATCCCGGAGTCCGAGATCAAGGTCGACGTCTTCCGTTCGAGCGGTCCCGGCGGCCAGTCGGTCAACACCACCGACTCCGCCGTCCGGATGACGCACATCCCGACCGGCATCGTGGTGTCGATGCAGAACGAGAAGTCGCAGATCCAGAACCGTGCGGCCGCGTTGAAGGTGCTGCAGGCTCGGCTGCTGCAGGTGCGCAAGGCCGAGGAGCGCGCCGCCATGGACGCGCTCAAGGGCGACGGTGGCTCCAGCTGGGGCAACCAGATGCGCTCGTACGTGCTGCACCCGTACCAGATGGTCAAGGACCTGCGCACCGAGCACGAGGTCGGCAACACCAGCGCGGTGTTCGACGGCGACATCGACGGCTTCCTCGAGGCGGGCATCCGCTGGAAGCGCACCACCGACCGCGACGACGCCTGAGGCTGAGAGCCCGCGGAGAGGGGCGCGCCCGGCCGGGCGCGGCTGCACGGTTCGCACAGGTTCGCGACGTACCCTTGCCCGGTGATCCGGCTCGACAACGTCACCAAGACCTACGCCAGCGGGCAGCGCCCTGCCCTCGACAAGGTCACCGTCGAGGTGGAGCGGGGGGAGTTCGTCTTCGTCGTCGGCGCGTCCGGCTCGGGCAAGTCCACCATGCTCCGGCTCGTGCTGAAGGAGGAGAAGGCGACGTCCGGCTCGGTGCACGTCGCCGGCCGTGACCTGGCCAGCCTCTCGAACTGGAAGGTGCCGCACCTGCGCCGCCAGATCGGCGCGGTGTTCCAGGACTTCCGGCTGCTGCCGAGCAAGACGGTCTTCCAGAACGTCGCGTTCGCGCTGCAGGTGATCGGCAAGCCGCGCCACACCATCGCGCAGGTGGTGCCCGAGACCCTCGAGCTGGTCGGCCTCGAGGGCAAGGAGGGGCGCCTGCCGCACGAGCTCTCGGGCGGCGAGCAGCAGCGCGTGGCCATCGCGCGCGCGTTCGTCAACCGGCCCTCGATCCTGCTGGCCGACGAGCCCACCGGGAACCTCGACCCCACCACGAGCATCGGCATCATGCGGCTGCTCGACCGGATCAACCGCACCGGCACCACGATCGTCATGGCGACCCACGACGACGAGATCGTCGACCAGATGCGCAAGCGCGTCGTCGAGCTCGAGGACGGCAAGCTGGTGCGCGACCAGGCGCGCGGCGTCTACGGATCCCAGCGCTAGCCGCCCGCCCCACCTGACCCGAAGGAAGTCATGCGCCTGCAGTTCGTCCTCAGCGAGATGGCCATCGGCCTGCGCCGCAACCTGTCGATGACGGTTTCGGTCGTCCTCGTCACCATGGTGTCGCTGGTGTTCTTCGGCTTCGGCCTGCTGTCGAGCATGCAGGTCAACGCCATGAAGGACTTCTGGTACGGCAAGGTCGAGGTCTGGATCGCCCTGTGCCCCAGCCGTTCTGCCGAGCCGTCGTGCGCCACGGGCGAGGTCACCCAGGCGCAGAAGAACGAGCTCGCCACCCAGCTCGACTCGCTCAAGCCGCTCGTCAAGACGGTCTACTTCGAGTCCAAGCAGGAGGCGTACGACCACTTCGTGGAGCAGTTCAAGGACTCCGCGATCCGCGACAGCGTCAAGCCCGACCAGATGCAGGAGAGCTACCGGGTCAAGCTCAGCGACCCGAAGAAGTACGACGTGGTGGCCAGCGCCTTCGAGGGCGCGCCCGGCGTCGAGAAGGTCATCGACCAGCGCAAGCTGCTCGGCACGCTCTTCACCGCGCTCAACCGGATGAGTCTGTCCGCGTGGGGTTTTGCCATCGCCATGACGTTGTCCGCGGTGCTCCTCGTGGCGACGACCGTGCGCCTGTCGGCCTTCAACCGCCGACGAGAGATCGGCATCATGCGCCTCGTCGGCGCGTCGAACCTGCTGATCCAGCTGCCGTTCCTGCTGGAGGCGGTGCTGGCCACGGTGCTGGGCGCGGGGCTCGCGGTCGGGATCCTGTTCTCGTTCGTGCACTTCGCGGTGCAAGGCTGGCTGGCCGAGAAGCTGCAGTTCATCCCGTTCGTGACGGGGGCCGACGTCCTGGCGATCACGCCGCTCGTCGGCGGTGTGGGGCTGGTCATCGCGCTGCTCGCGTCGTTCTTCACGATGCGGCGCTACCTCAAGGTCTGATCTCCCCGATCTGCCGTGTTACCTGTGGTACCAATGGGACGTCTGAGACGTCACCGTGCGGAGGCGTGCGGTCACCGAACAGGAGTTCCTCGCCGATGCCCTTCCCCCGTCTGGCCCGTGCCGGCGTCTCCGCCGTCTGCCTGACGCTCGTCGGCACGCTCGTCACCCCGGCCGTGACCGCGAACGCCGGCCCCGAGGACCGCAAGCGCAAGGTCGACAGCTCGATCCGCTCGCTGCAGGACGACCTCGAGGACACCAGCTCCGACCTGCGCTCGGCCTACTTCCGGCTGAAGGCCACGCGCGAGAAGGTGCCGGCCGCGCAGGCCGCGCTCGCCACCGCGCAGGCCCGGCTCGTGCAGGCGCAGGCCCACCACGTGGAGGTCGGGCAGAAGCTCGAGGTCGCCAAGGCCCGAGAGGGCAAGGCGGCCGACGACCTCGCCCGCACCCAGCGCGTGACCCGGACGACGAACGACACCCTCGGCTCGCTGGCGCGCCAGGCGTACCAGTCGGGCGGGGTCGGCGAGCTCTCGGTGACGCTGCAGGCCTCCAGCGCCGACGACTTCGCCCAGCGCGTGACGTTCCTCGACCGCGCGATGCAGGTGCAGGGCGTGGCCCTGGCCCAGCTCGAGGTCGCCCGCGCCGAGACCACCGCCAAGCGGGCCCGGCTGGTCGCCGTCCGGCGCGAGGTCGCGCTGCTCAAGGCGCAAGCCGAGGCGGCGGTCGACCAGGCTGCGGTCGCGCAGTCGGAGGCGTCCACCGCCAAGCGCCAGCTCGAGACGCTGCAGGCCTCGCTGTCGGCCGACGCGCGCAACATCCGCGCCCGCCGCGCCTCCGAGAAGGAGCGGCTCGACGCCCTCGAGGCCGAGTCGAAGAAGCTGCGGATCAAGCTCGCCGCCATCGCGCGCGCCCAGCGGGCCGCCCAGCGCCGCGCCGGCCGGTCGTCGTCCGGTGGCCCGAGCGGGGGGTACCTCTCGCGGCCGGTGGCCGGCGGGTACATCTCCTCGGAGTTCGGCCTGCGGTTCCACCCGATCCTGCACTACTGGCGCCTGCACGCCGGCATGGACTTCGCCGTGCCGTGCGGCACCCCGGTGCGCGCAGCGGCCAGCGGCCGCATCCTCAGCGCGGGCTGGGGCGGCGGGTACGGCAACCGCATCGTCGTGACCCACGGCGTGGTCAAGGGCGTCGGTCTCTTCACCACCTACAACCACCTGTCGCGGTTCGTGAAGACCTCCGGCCACGTCGAGCGCGGGCAGCTGATCGCCTACTCCGGCACCACCGGTGCCTCCACCGGCTGCCACCTGCACTTCGAGACCTACGACAACGGCACGCCGGTCAACCCGCGCCGCTGGCTCTGACCCGCGCGGCTCGCGGGAACTGGCTGGGGCCGGCCCGCGTCGGACAGGTACCGTGTCCGCCGGACACGGACGACGGGCGAGGGGTGCATGGTGGCGAAGCAGACGGGGCGCAAGCTCGTCGCGAGCAACCGCAAGGCGCGCCACGACTACACCATCGAGGACGTCTACGAGGCCGGCATCGTCCTCTCGGGCACCGAGGTGAAGTCGCTGCGCGCCGGTCGCGCGTCGCTCGTCGACGGCTTCGTCAGCATCTACGGCCACGAGGCCTGGCTCGAGGCGGTGCACATCCCCGAGTACGTCGCGGGCACGTGGACCAACCACCCGCCGCGCCGGCGCCGCAAGCTGCTGCTGCACCGCGAGGAGATCGTGCGGCTCGAGCAGGCCGTCAACCAGAGCGGCCTGACCATCGTGCCGCTGCAGCTGTACTTCCTCGACGGGCGCGCGAAGGTCGAGATCGCGCTCGCGCGCGGCAAGAAGAACTACGACAAGCGCCAGGCCCTGCGCGAGCGGCAGGACAACCGCGAGGCGCAGCGCGCCATGTCGCGCCAGGACCGGCAGTGACGCGTCCCCGCAGGGGGCACGGGCGGACGACTCGGGAGGCGTTGTGAGCAGGTGGGGGGCGCGGCGCGCTGCCGCGATCGGGCTGCTGTCGGTCGTCACGTCGGCGCTGGTCGTCGGCGTCGGGGCCGGTGCGGCCTACGCGGACGACGGCGAGTCGATCCCGTCGTACACCGCGGACCTGCGGGTCGACGCGGACGGCGCGATGCACGTCAAGGAGACGATCCAGTACGTCTTCGCGGGCAACGACCACCACGGGATCTTCCGCGACCTCACGAACATCTTCCGTTATGACCCTGATCGCAGCGGCAGCGACCAGGTCCGTCGGTACCCGATCTCAGACGTCGAAGTGTCAAGCCCCACGGGTGCACCAACGGACGTGGACGAGGAGCAGAGGGGATACGACCTGCACCTCCAGATCGGCGACCCCGACCGGACTGTGAGCGGGACGCAGACCTACGTCATCTCCTACACCGTGAAAGGCGCGTTCAACCGCTTCACGACGGCCAAGACGATGGATGACGGCACTGAAGTAGGGCCGCACGACGAGGTCTACTGGAACATCGTCGGCCTCAAGTGGGAGGTGCCGATCGACTCGGCCAAGGTCACGGTGACGGCGCCTGCGGCTGCCACCCAGGTGCTCTGCTATCGCGGTTCGAGGGGATCGAGGGAGACGTGCGACGGCACAGCGGGCCCGACGTCCACCTTCTCGACCACCGATCTTGATGTCGCACAGGGGATGTCGATCATCCTGGCCTATCCGCTGAACACGGTCTCGGACGCCTCGCCGATCATCGAGGATGCGCCGAAGGAGGGCCTCGCCAAGCTCACCCAGATCTCACCCTGGTCGATCGGCGGCGCCGCCGTGGTGTTCGCGGGCGTCACCGGCGCGATGTCGATGCTGGTGCGCCGTCGTGGTCGCGACGCCGTGTACGCCGGCCTCACGCCCGGGCTGGTGCCGACGTCCGCCGACGCGGGCACCGAGACGTTCGTCAGCCGTCATCCCAAGGACGTCGCGGTGCAGTTCACGCCGCCCAAGGGCATGCGCCCCGGCGAGATCGGCACGCTGATCGACGAGACGGCCAACCCGGTCGACGTCACCGCGACGATCATCGACCTCGCGGTGCGCGGGTTCCTGCGCATCGAGGAGATCACCGACGACAAGGGCAAGAAGGTCAAGGACTGGAAGCTCGTCGTGGTGCTGCCCGCGCCGGCCGAGGACCTGCTGCCGTACGAGCTGTCGCTGATGCAGGCGCTGTTCAAGGGGCGTGACACGGTCGAGCTCAAGGGCGACCTGCGCAACACCTTCGCCAGCGACCTGCGCAAGACCCAGAAGCAGCTGTACGAGGAGGTCACCGCGCGCGGCTGGTTCCGCGGCAACCCCGACACCGTGCGCAGCCGCTACCGCACCCTGGGCACCGTCCTGCTCGGCCTCGGCTTCGCCGCCGTGTGGTTCGGCGGGTTCAGCAACATCAACCTGCTCGTGCCCGCGGCCGGCGTCTTCCTCAGCGGCTTCGTCGTGCAGCGGCTCGCCGGCCGCATGCCCGCGCGCACCGCCGAGGGCTCCGCGGTGCTCACCCAGACCAACGGGTTCCGGCGCTACCTCGAGACGGCCGAGGCCGGCCAGATCAAGTTCGAGGAGGGGCAGGACGTCTTCAGCCGCTACCTGCCCTACGCCATCATCTTCGGCGTCGCCGAGCGCTGGGCCGGCGTCTTCGACGAGCTGGCCCGTCAGGGTGCCGCCGTCGAGCGGCCCGACTGGTACGTCGGCCACACGCCCACCTGGACCTACCTCGCGCTCGGCAACAGCATGAGCTCGTTCGAGACGACGTCCAACAGCTCGCTGGTCTCCACGCCCTCGTCGTCCGGCTCCTCGGGCTTCAGCGGGGGCGGCGGGTTCAGCGGCGGAGGCGGCGGCGGGGGCGGCGGCGGGTCCTGGTGACCTCCTTGCGTCCGAAGATCTGGTCGCTACTGCGGCCAGATCTTCGGACGCAACGAGGTGGGGCGGGGGCTAGGAGACGACGAGGAGGAGGTCGCCGCCCTCGACCTGCTGCTGGGTGCCGATGGCGAGGCGCTCGACGGTGCCGGCGACGGGCGAGGTGATCGCCGCCTCCATCTTCATGGCCTCGATCGTCGCGACCGTGTCTCCGGCCGCGACGGTGGCGCCCTGCTCGACGGCGAGCGACACGACGCCGGCGAACGGCGCCGCGACCTGGCCGGCCTGGGCGGGATCGGCCTTCTCGGCCGTCCGGACGTCGACGTCCGCGCTCTCGTCGCGCGCCTGCACCGGGCGCAGCTGGCCGTTCAACGTGCACATCACGGTGCGCAGGCCGCGCTCGTCGACCTCGCTCACCGACTGGACGCCGACGAGCAGCCGCTTGCCGGGCTCGATCTCGACCTCGACCTCCTCGCCCGGCCGCAGCCCGTGCAGGAACTGCTCGGTGGGCAGCACCGACAGGTCGCTGTAGCTCTCGCGCGAGGTGGCGAAGTCCTGGGTGGGGCCGGGGAACAGCAGCCGGTTGAGCGTGGCGCGACGGTCGTGCCCGAGCCCCTCGACGTCGTCCGGGGTGAGCTCGGCGACGCGCGGTCGCGAGGTGCTGCGTCCGGCCAACGCCTTGCTGCGGAACGGTTCTGGCCACCCGCCCGGCGGGTCGCCCAGCTCGCCCTGCAGGAAGCCGATGACCGAGTCGGGCACGTCGTACGAGCCGGGGTCGGCCTCGAAGTCGGCCGGGTCGACGCCGCGCCCGACGAGCGCCAGCGCCAGGTCGCCGACGACCTTGCTGCTCGGCGTCACCTTCACGACGTTGCCGAGGATCCGGTTGGCGGCGGCGTAGGTGTCCTCGATCGCCTCGAACTTCTGGCCCAGGCCGAGGGCGATCGCCTGCTGGCGCAAGTTCGAGAGCTGGCCGCCGGGGATCTCGTGGTCGTACACGCGCCCGGTGGGTGAGGGCAGGCCGGACTCGAACGGCGCGTAGAGCCGGCGCACCGCCTCCCAGTACGGCTCGAGGTCGCACACGGCCCGCAGGTCGAGCCCGGTCTCGCGCTCGGTGTGGTCGGTGGCCGCGACGAGGGCCGACATCGGCACCTGGCTGGTGGTGCCGGCCATGGAGGCGCTGGCCACGTCGACCGCGTCGACCCCGGCGTCGATCGCCGAGAGCAGCGTGGCGAGCTGCCCGCCCGCGGTGTCGTGGGTGTGCAGGTGCACCGGCAGGTCGAAGCGCTCGCGCAGCGCCGTGACGAGCGTGCGCGCGGCGGGTGCGCGCAGCAGCCCCGCCATGTCCTTGATGGCCAGCACGTGCGCGCCGGCGGCGACGATGCGCTCGGCCAGCTCGAGGTAGTAGTCCAGGGTGTAGAGCGTCTCGGCCGGGTCGCTGAGGTTGCCGGTGTAGCAGAGCGCGACCTCGGCCACGGCGGTGCCGGTGGCGCGCACGGCCTCGATCGCCGGCCGCATCTGCTCGACGTCGTTCAGCGCGTCGAACACCCGGAACACGTCGATGCCGGTGCGCGCGGCCTCCTCGACGAACGCGTCGGTGACCTCGAGCGGGTAGGGCGTGTAGCCCACGGTGTTGCGACCGCGCAGCAGCATCTGCAGGCACAGGTTGGGCATCGCCTCGCGCAGCGCGGCCAGCCGGTCCCACGGGTCCTCGGACAGGAACCGCAGCGCCACGTCGTACGTCGCGCCGCCCCAGGCCTCGACGCTCCACAGCTGCGGCGTCAGGCGGGCCACCGCCGGCGCTGCCGCGAGCAGGTCGCGCGTGCGCACGCGCGTCGCGAGCAGCGACTGGTGCGCGTCGCGGAACGTGGTGTCGGTGACCGCGACCGCGGTCTGCTCGCGCAGCGCCCGCGCGAAGGCCTCGGGGCCGACCCGCACGAGCAGGTCGCGCGCCCCCGGTGCCAGCGGCGCCTCGGTGTCGAGCGGCGGCAGCTTGGTCGACGGGTCGGCCAGGCCGCGGCCGGGGCCGTTGGGCTGGTTGACCGTCGTGTGCGCCAGGTAGGTCAGCAGCTTGGTGCCGCGGTCGGCAGGGACGCGCGGGCTCAGCAGCTGCGGCCGGTCGTCGATGAAGGACGTCGCGAGCCGGCCGGCGACGAAGTCGGGCTGGTCGATCAGGGTCTGCAGGAACGGGATGTTCGTCGAGACGCCGCGGATGCGGAACTCGGCGAGGGCCCGCCGCGCGCGCCGCACGGCAGCGGGGAAGTCGTGGCCGCGACAGGTGAGCTTGACCAGCATGGAGTCGAAGTGCGCGCCGATCTCGGCCCCGACGAAGACCGTGCCGCCGTCCAGCCGCACCCCGGCGCCGCCGGCCGATCGGTAGGTCGTGATGGTGCCGGTGTCCGGTCGGAAGCCGTTCGACGGGTCCTCGGTGGTGATGCGGCACTGCAGCGCCGCGCCGTTCACCCGGATCACGTCCTGCGACAGCTCGAGGTCGGCCAGCGTCGAGCCGCTCGCGATGCGCATCTGCGACTGCACCAGGTCGACGTCGGTGACCTCTTCGGTGACCGTGTGCTCGACCTGGATGCGCGGGTTCATCTCGATGAAGACGTACCGGCCGTCGGGGGCGAGCAGGAACTCGACCGTGCCGGCGTTGACGTACCCGATGTGTCGCGCGAACGCGACGGCGTGGTCGCACATCCGTTGCCGCAGAGCGGGATCGAGGTTCGGTGCCGGTGCGATCTCGACCACCTTCTGGTGGCGGCGCTGCACCGAGCAGTCGCGCTCGTAGAGGTGGACGACGTCGCCCTGGCCGTCGGCGAGCACCTGCACCTCGATGTGCCGCGGCGACACCACGGCCTGCTCGAGGAACACGGTGGCGTCGCCGAACGCGCTCTCGGCCTCGCGCATGGCGGCCTCGATCGACTCGCGCAGGTCCTCGGCGCGCTCGACCCGCCGCATGCCGCGACCGCCACCGCCGGCGACCGCCTTGACGAAGATCGGGAAGCCGACCTGCTCGGCCGACGCCACCAGCTGCTCGACGTCCGTGCTGGGCGGCACGCTGCTCAGCACCGGCAGGCCGGCCTCGCGGGCGGCGGCGATGGCACGGGCCTTGTTGCCGGTGAGCTCGAGCACGGAGGCGGGCGGCCCGACGAAGGTCAGCCCGGCGTCCGCGCAGGCCTCGGCCAGCCCGGGGTTCTCGGACAGGAAGCCGTAGCCGGGGTAGACCGCGTCGGCGCCGGACTCGCGGGCGACGCGCACGATCTCGTCGACGTCCAGGTACGCGCGCACGGGATGGCCGGGCTCGCCGATGCGGTACGCCTCGTCGGCCTTGGAGCGGTGCTCGCTGCGGCGGTCCTCGTGCGCGAAGACCGCGACGGTCTGCGCCCCCAGCTCGGTGGCGGCGCGGAACGCGCGGACGGCGATCTCACCTCGGTTGGCGACCAGCACCTTGCGGAACACGCGGGACCTCCGTCAGACGGGCGCGGCGGAACGGCACCGAGCCTATCGAGGCGTCCACGAGCCGGGACAGCGGTCTCTCCCAGCGAGACGGCGCGACGGCGGGCCGCGCAGGGTGGAGGCTGGGGGCATGCCACGCACCATCGCCACGAACACCGGGGTCGACCGCGACGCGCTGCTGGACTTCGTGCGGCCGCGCCACCACTTCCTGCTGGTCACCCGACGCGCCGACGGCTCGCCCCAGGCCTCGCCGGTCACCGGCGGCATCGACGACGAGGGCCGGCTGGTCGTCTCGACGTATCCCGAGCGGGCCAAGGTCACCAACGCCCGGCGCGACGAGCGGGTCAGCGTGCTCGTGCTGTCGGACGACTTCGACGGGCCGTGGGTGCAGGTCGACGGCACCTGCGAGGTGATCGACCTGCCCGAGGCGCTCGAGCCGCTCGTCGACTACTACCGCTCGATCTCGGGGGAGCACCCCGACTGGGACGAGTACCGCGAGGCGATGACGCAGCAGGGCAAGAGCCTGCTGCGGATCACGCCCACCCGCTGGGGGCCGGTGGCCACCGGCGGCTTCCCGGCCCGCCTCGCCGACGGGTAGGCCTTGCGGGTGACGCGGGCGGTGCGGGCTTCGGGCTCGGGCCTGCGCTGACGATGCCTCGGGGTGGACGCAGGAGGCGTCCGCTGAACGAGGAGCACGGATGCCCGCCCGCACCACGTCGTCCCGCCCTGCCCGCCGGTCCACCGCGTCCGTCGCGGCCGCTGCGGGTGGGCTGCTGCTCGCCGTCCTGCTGACGGCGCCGGGTGCCGGGGCGGCGGGGCTGGGCCGGACGTCGTCCGGGCCGGTGGCGGTCGCCGACCACCACGACGAGGCCGCGGACGGTCACCACCACGACCACGGCGAGGGCTCGCCGGAGTGCGGCGGCGACGGCCAGCGGGTCGTGGTGCCGGGCGAGATCGGGCCGGTGCGCTGCGGCCACCTCGACGAGCCCCCGCCCGGGGTCGACGTCGGCGAGCGGGTCAGCACGGCCGAGCTGCGCGACCGCGACGGCGCCTCGGCCCAGGCCGCGCTCGCGGCGCAGGAGGTCGGCATCCCGTCGGCAGCGGCGAGCGGCGCGGTCGACCCGGCCGTGCCGTGCGACGGCGACGGGACGACGGGCTACCGCGTGCAGGCGATGTACGTGGTCGAGGCGGGCGTCACCAACCGCTACGCCGACCTGCTGCCCTCGATCCGGGTCTGGGCGGCCGGCGTGGACGACGTCGTGAACCGCTCCGCGGCGCTGACCAGCGGCGTCCGCCACGTCCGCTACGTGACCCGGCCGTCCGGCGGCGGGTGCGTCGCCGACGTCCTCAACGTGACCGTGCCGGTCGGCGCCACCAAGGACTTCGGCAGCACCATCTCGGCCGTGCAGGCGCTGGGGTACAGCGACCCGCACCGCAAGTACCTGATGTGGACCGACGCCAACAAGCTCTGCGGCATCGGGCTGCTCTACCGCGCCGACAACCCGGGGCAGGACAACGCCAACAACGGCAGCTACGCCCAGTACGCGCGGGTCGACAACGGCTGCTGGGGCTTCGGCGACGGCAGCACCGGCCACTCGGTCGAGGCGCACGAGCTGGTGCACACGCTGGGGTCGGTGTTCGCCGGGGCACCGCACGCCACGGCGAACGGCCACTGCTGGGACGAGTCCGACACCATGTGCTACTCCGACGGCACCTCGCACCCGATGGTCCAGGTCTGCTCGTCGGCGCTGGAGTACTTGCTGGACTGCGGTTCTGACGACTACTTCTCGACCTACCCCGACCCGGGCTCGTGGCTCGCGCTGCACTGGAACACGGCCAGCTCGCGGTTCCTGATCGGCGGCGGCGACGGCACCGGCGGCGGGTCGTCCGGCGCGCCGGTGCGGCTGGGCGCCACCATCGCCGTCAACAACCCCGCCGTCGCGGGGCTGCCGACCCAGGCCGAGGTGACACCGGCGCTGCCCACCGGCGTCACCGTCGCCAAGGTCGCGTGGAAGTCGGCACGCACCGACTGCAGCTTCGACGACCCCACTGCCCTCCAGGCCCAGGTCACCTGCGGCGCAACGGCTGCAGCGGCCACGACCGTGACGGCGACGATCACCGACAGCACCGGCGCGGTGAAGACCGTGACGAGCCCGCTGACGTTCAGCACCGCCAGCGGCCCGCGCGCGGTCACCGTGGTGACCACGCTCGTCGGCCAGTCGGGCGCGGCCCAGGACGTGTGCACCGGCACCACCACGCCGGTGCTCACCACGGTGCTGGACGTCGCCACCGGCCTGCCGGTCAAGGGTCTGCGCACCACCGTGGCCAAGAAGACCGCCTCGGGTGCCACGACCACGGTCGGTGCGCTCACCGACGCCTCGGGCGTCGCTCGGACCACGACCTCGACCTCGGCTCCCGTGAGCCTGCTCGGCGTCGCCGGCGTGACGGGCGCCTTCGCCACCGCCAGCGCCTCGGCCGTGCAGGTCACCCCGATCCGTTGCGCGGCAACGGTGTCGGCCGAGGCCAGCGCTGACGCGACCTACTACGGCGACCCGGTCGTGCTGTCCGGCTCCGTCGTCCGCGCCCGGGGCAACGGGTCGGTGCCGCTCGCCGGTGCGACCGTGCAGCTGCAGGAGGTCCTCGCCAGCGGTGCGGCGCAGACCCTCGGCACCGCCAAGGTCGCCGACGACGGCACGTTCAGCGGGACGGTCAAGCCGACGACGTCCGGGCTGCTGCGGGTGACGCTGCCGGCCACCACCGGCTGGCCGGCGGCCTACGACGTCGTGGGCTCGCTCGCGGTGAGCCTGCCGTCGACCGAGGTCACCGGCGCGGCCGACGCCCTCGACGTCGGCTACGCCTCCCCGCTGCCGGTGCACGGCACGCTCACGCGCGTCGCGGGCCAGGCCACGCGGCCGGTGGCAGGCGCCACGGTCACCGTGCGCGTGACGCCCTCAACCGGGCCGGCGGTGTCGCTCGGCACCGCGAAGACCGCGGCCGACGGCACCTGGCGGCTCACGACCGCGCCGAAGGTGGCCGGTCGCCTCTCGGCGGTGTTCGCCGGCGTCTCGGGCCAGCCCGCCGCGTCGGCCGACCTCGGCGCCCTGGTCGTCGGCACGTGGACCCCGACCGTCACCGTCACCTCGGCGCCGACGGCGCTGGTGTCGGGCAGCGGCGCCAAGGCGACCGGCCGCGTCGACCGCGCGTACGGCGGGATATCCGGCCCGGCGCCCGGCGTGGCGGTCAAGCTGGTGCTTCAGACCACGCTCGGCACCGAGGTGCTGCTGGGTACCGCGACGACGTCCAGCACGGGTACCTGGTCGCTGACCGTCGCGCCCAAGGAGTCCGGGACCCTCGTGGCGCGCGTGGCGGTGCCGGGGTACGTCGCCACCGACGCGGACGGCGTCGACGTCGCCGTCTCGACCCGGCTCTCGGTGTCGTACACGCGCACCGTGGCGGCCGGAGCGACGGTGCTGGTGACGGTCACCGTCGCCGTGCCGCGGGCGGTGGGGGTCGTGGTCGAGCAGCTCGTGAACGGCAGCTGGACCACGGTCGCCAGCGCGACGACGTCCGTCACCGGGACGACGAAGCTGGTCGTGCCCGCGGCGAGCTGGTCCCGCACGCTGCGGGTGCGCACGGACGGCGACGCGCGCGGCGGCGCGGCCACCAGCGCGAGCTTCGTGGTCACGGCGCCGTAGCGGGAAGGATGCGCGGCCCGCGCCTGTTGCGGCGGGCATGAAGGCCATCACCATCTCGTCCTACGGCGGTCCCGAGCGGCTGGAGCTCACCGAGCAGCCCGACCCGGTCGTCGGTCCCGACTACGTCCTGGTGCGGGTGCGCGCGTCGAGCGTCAACCCCGTGGACTGGAAGATCCGCGAGGGCTACCTGCAGGGCGGCTTCCCGCACCACCTGCCGGCCGTGCTGGGGTGGGACGTCGCGGGCGTCGTCGAGCGCGTCGGGCCCGCCGTCACCGACCTGGCGCCGGGTGACGAGGTGTTCGGCTACGTGCGCAAGGACTCCGTCGAGCACGGCACCTACGCCGAGCTCGTCGCGGCCCACGTGCGCCACGTGACCCGCAAGCCCGCGTCGGCGACGTTCGAGGAGTCCGGAGCGCTGCCGCTCGTGGGCCTGACCGCGCTGCAGAGCCTCGGCGCGGTCGGCGTGGGGGAGGGCGACACCGTGCTGGTCAACGCGGCCGCAGGGGGCGTCGGACACGTGGCGGCGCAGGTCGCGGTGGCCCGCGGTGCGCGGGTCATCGGCACCGCGAGCGCCGTGAACCACGAGTTCGTGCGGTCCC
The DNA here is from genome assembly GCF_054779595.1 of Angustibacter peucedani. Classification (NCBI taxonomy): domain Bacteria; kingdom Bacillati; phylum Actinomycetota; class Actinomycetes; order Kineosporiales; family Kineosporiaceae; genus Angustibacter; species Angustibacter peucedani. The sequence goes on along the minus strand of NZ_BAAGXY010000034.1, from coordinate 50,383 downwards.
TCGGCGCCGAGCCGGTCGAGTACGGCGACGGGCTGGTCGAGCGGGTGCGCGAGCTGGCACCGGACGGCGTCACCGCAGCGGTCGACTACGTCGGCGGCGACGCGCTCGACGCGAGCTTCGCGGTGGTGGCCGACCCGTCGAGGGTGGCGTCGATCGTGGACGCCGAGGGCGTGCTCGGCCGTGGCGGCCGCTACGTGTTCGTGCGCCCGGACGTCGACGGGCTGGCCGAGCTCGCGGCGCTCGTCGACGCGGGGGAGCTGCGGGTCGAGGTCGCCGAGACGTTCCCGCTGGAGCGCACCGCGGACGCCATGACGCGGTCGCAGGACGGCCACGTCCGCGGCAAGGTCGTCATCACCGTCGGCTGACCGCGACCCCCACCCCGACCGGCCCGACCGTCAGGCGCCGGCGGCGTTGGGGTCGCGCCAGGCGCGCTCGAACGGCAGCCGCCACGCGGTCGGCGCCACCAGCTGGTGGATCTGGTTGGGACCCCACGAGCCCGGCGCGTACGGCCGCACCGGCGGCGGGTTGTCGAGCAGCGGCTGCGAGACCTCCCACAGCCGCTCGATGCCGTCGGCGGTGTTGAAGAGCGTGTGGTCGCCGCGCATGGCGTCGTAGATCAGCCGCTCGTACGCCTCGAGCGCGGCGCCGGCCCAGTTCGTCTCCTGCATCGCGAACTGCATGCTCAGCTTGTCGAGCTTCATGCCGGGCCCGGGTCGCTTGCCGTAGAACGACAACGACATCCGCGACTTGTCGGCGAGGTCGAAGGTCAGGTGGTCGGGGCCGAGCTGGCCGACGCCCGAGCCGGCGGGGAACATCGAGCGGGGCGGCTCCTTGAAGGCGATCGAGATGATCCGCGCGCCCTCGGCCATGCGCTTGCCGGTGCGCAAGTAGAACGGCACGCCGGCCCAGCGCCAGTTGTCGATCTCGCACTTCAGCGCCACGAACGTCTCGGTCTCGGACTCCGGCGCGACGCCGGGCTCCTCGCGGTACCCCGAGTACTGCCCGCGGACGACGTTGGAGGGGTCGATCATCGCCATCGACCGGAAGACCTTGTTCTTCTCCTCGCTGATGGCGAAGGGCTCCAGCGCGGTCGGGGGCTCCATCGCGGTGAACGCGAGCACCTGGAAGAGATGGGTCACGACCATGTCGCGGAACGCGCCGGTGGCCTCGTAGAAGGCGGCTCGCTCGTTGAGCCCCAACGCCTCTGGCACGTCGATCTGGATGTGGTCGATGTTGTTGCGGTGCCAGATCGGCTCGAACAGCCCGTTGGCGAACCGGAACGCCAGGATGTTCTGCGCCGCCTCCTTGCCCAGGAAGTGGTCGATCCGGAAGATCTGCTCCTCGCGGAACACCTCGTGCAGCGCCGCGTTCAGCGCGACCGCCGACGCGAGGTCGGTGCCGAAGGGCTTCTCCATGATGATCCGGCTGCGCTCGACGAGCCGGGCCTCCTCGAGCATGCCGACGACGGCGAGCGCCGCCTTGGGCGGTACCGAGAGGTAGTGCAGCCGCTGCACGCCCGGTCCGAAGCCGGCCTCGGCCTTCTCGACCGCGGCTCGCAGCCCGTCCGGCCCGTCGGCGCCGGGCACGAACTGCAGGCAGTCCGCGAACGCGTCCCACTGCTCGTCCGAGAGAGGGTGGTCGCTGAACTCCTCGACCGCGCCGCGGGTGAACTCCACGAAGGAGTCGCGGTCGTGCTCCTCCAGCGAGGTGCCGACGACGCACATCTGCGGCACCAGCCCGGACTGGAACAGGTGCAGCAGCCCGGGCAGCAGCTTGCGCTTGGACAGGTCGCCGGTCGCGCCGAACAGCACGACGACGTAGGGGTCGGCCATGCCCGCAGCGTAGGGACGTCGGGTGCACGGCGGCACCCCCTGACCTGCTCACGGGCACAAATCGGTGGTCGGCGACGTTAGGATGGGTGCCACAACTGCACAGCGGAGACTGGACGCACGGGACGCCACGGTCAGCTGGTCCACCCCCTCGGGGGCGATCGGTTTCGACGTTGGTCGTACTCCCAGGAGAAGCGGGTCGAGGACGCACGGTCATCTCGTCAACGCTCCGTGCAAACCCATAGGTGCCGATTCCAAGCGCACCGACTTCGCCCTCGCCGCCTGAGCGAGTCGCGTAAGTCCGTCAGCCCGGGAGTGCTCTCGGCCCGGTAGCTGGCGTCATCCAGAGAGCCACTGCTCGTCACCTGCGCCGCAGGGGTGACGGGGACTCCTTCTGCGGCTGGGCCTGGCGGCGACTTGCCTGCGTGATCGCCGGGGCCGAGAAACACCACAGCAGGCTGCACCCGGAGAAGTCCTGGTTCTGCGTCAGCGGACGCGGGTTCGATTCCCGCCGCCTCCACCACCGCGCCGTCCCGGCGTCCAGCTCCCCAGCAGTTGTGCGGCAACGGCGGTCACCTCGGTGACCGCCGTTGCCACGTACCCTCGGGTCGATGACGTCTCGCTCGACCGCCGCCGCGGTGGCCCTGCTGCTGCTCGCCGCCGCGTGCAGCAGCGACCACCCGGCGTCCGCACCGCCGCGGTTGGGGACGCCGTCGGGCACCTCGAACCCCAGCCCCTCGTCGTCCGCACCGGGACGCACCGTCGCCCCGCTCACCGGGCTGCCGGTCACGGCCGTCGCCCGCCGTCCGGCCCTGGTGGTCAAGGTCGAGAACTCCTCGGCCGCCCGCCCGCAGTCCGGGCTCGACCGCGCGGACGTCGTCGTCGAGGAGCTCGTCGAGGGCGGCATCACCCGCTTCGCCGCGGTGTTCCAGTCGCGCGACCCCGGCACGGTCGGGCCCGTGCGCAGCCTGCGGGACGTCGACGCCGCGCTCGCGAGCCCCACCCGCGGGCTGCTCGCGTCGTCCGGCGCCGCGGGCGTCGTGCTGCGCCGGCTGAGGAAGGCGCCGGTGCAGCTGCTGACGCCCTCCGACCCGTCGTCGGCGTACTTCCGGTCCGGCGCTCGCGACGCACCGCACAACCTCTACGCCCGCGCCGACCGGCTCTGGGCGGCAGCCGCCAGCGGCCACCGCAGCCCGCCGCGCGCCTACCTGCCCTTCGCGGCCGACGGCGCGTACGCCAGCACCACGCGGGGCGCGGGCGTCAGCGCCGCGACCCGGCTGGACCTGCGCTTCTCGCCCGCCGCCACACCGCGCTGGACCTACGACCGGCGCTCGCAGCGCTGGCTGCGGTCCGAGGGCTCGACGCCTTCGACCACCGCGGGCGGCAGCCGGCTCGGGGCCGCCAACGTGCTGGTGCTGCGCGTGCGCACGCGCGACGCCGGGTACCGCGACCCGGTGGGCAACCCGGTGCCCGAGACCGTGCTGACCGGCTCGGGGTCGCTGGCGCTGCTGAGCGGCGGCCGCCGGGTGGACGGCACCTGGCACAAGGCCGGCCGGGGCGCCGCGTTCGTGCTGCGGACGTCGTCCGGCCGGCCCCTGCTGCTCGCGCCGGGCACCACGTGGGTCGAGCTGGTGCCGTCGTCCGCGACCGTGCGGACCTCCTAGGAGCCCGACGGCCCCTGCTCGCGCACGGTGCGCACCTTCTCCATGGCCTCGCGCAGCTCGCCCAGCCACGCGTCGGCGTTGTCGCCGACCAGCCGCACGCACCACGCCAGCGCGTGGGCGCGCGAGCGGGCGACGCCGGCCTCGACGAGGGTGTCGAGCACCTGGCGCTCGGGCTGGCGCAGCCGCGTCATCACCGGCACGGCCAGGTGGGTGAAGAGCGTCGTCCCCTCGTCGGTGCGCACGCCCCAGGCGACCTTGCGGTCGAAGCGGTGCTCGGTCTCGCGGGCGACCGCGATGCGGCGCTCGCGGGTGTCCTCGCGCCAGCCCTGCACGCGGCCGGCGAGGGCCTGGGCGCGCTCGGCGTCCGTGGCGTCGTCGGCGAGCGCGGGAGCGGCCAGGGGGAGGACGACGGTGATCTCCTCGCGGTCGACGGTGACGGCGGTCTCGCCGTCGGCGGTCCAGTCCTGCGGCAGGCGCCCGGACAGCCAGGCGCGGACCTCTGCGGTGATGTCGTGGCTCATGCAACGATGATTACTCGCTTGCACGCGTAACACCAGCTCCGTTCGCCGAGGGCGGACGCCGATCGGGGGGACGGCCGGGCCCCCGGCTGGTGATCCGACACCGACGGCTGGCAGAGTCGCCGGATGATCCTGCGCCGCAAGCCAGCGCCGGTCCTGTCGCTCTGGTGCGTCGTGGGCCCGCGCGAGCTGCAGGCCCTGATCGAGGTGGGGTGGACCTCGTGGCCGCAGCTCGACCCTGCCGACCACCACGTCGAGGCCTTCAGCGTCCGGGCCGAGGCCGTGCACGTCGTCCGCGACGAGCTCGTGCTCGTCGAGGGCGAGGGCTCGGTGGTGGTGTTCGACGTCCCGGACGACGTCGCGAGCTGGCCCGGGGTCGAGCAGCGCGGCGACCGGCTGCTCATCCCCAAGGGGCGCCGGCTGACCAAGGCGATCGTCGGCGACATCAGCGAGGAGGCCCAGTACCAGCGCGGGGCCTCGGCGCCCGAGGTCGACGCCGTGCGCGACGCCTTCGGCGAGCTGGTGCCCGAGGCCTGGCGCGACATGGTGCAGGCGCCCGGCTGGCTGCGTCGGGGCTGGATGGCCACCGGCGCCTACGTCGACCTGCACCCGCCGGCCGACGCGATCCGGGTCACCCAGGACTGGACGCGGGAGATGCTCTACCACCCCGGCGTGCTGCTCATCGGCTCCGACGGCGCCGACCGCCGCCTCGCGATCGACCTGCGCGAGGACGACCCCCCGGTGCGCTCGCTCGACCCCGCGAGCACGGGCTGGGACGACACCGTGGTGCAGTCGGGCTCGGTGCGGGCCTTCGCCGACCAGCTCGAGGTCGGCGACTTCGCCTACGTGGGCTGACTGGCACGGGTCTCACAGGCGCGCCGCAGGGCCGCCCCAGGCGACCGCCGCACGCTCGTCGGGAGCGGCTCGACCGAGCCGCACGACGAGGAGGAGCCATGGACGACGACGACCAGCGGACGACGAGGCAGCGGCCGCGGTGGTACGCGCCGGCGGCGATCGGCGCGGCCGGCCTGGTGATGGGCGCGGTGCTCGCGGGCACGCTCAGCGCCAACGCGGCCGACACGACGACGCCGACGCCGGGCGCGAGCAGCAGCGCGTCGGGCGAGGGAGCGCCGCCCGGTGGTGGCGCGCGCGACGAGTCGAAGAGCCAGCGCCCGGACGAGACGCTGCTCACCGGCACGACCGCCGACAAGGTGCGGGCGGCGGCGCTCGCGAAGTACCCCGGGGCGACCGTGCTGCGGGTCGAGACCGACTCGGACGGCGTCTACGAGGCGCACCTGACGACGTCCGACGGGCAGCGCGTGACGGTGGAGGTCGACAAGAGCTTCGCGGTCACTGGCACCGAGCAGGGCGGCGGTCAGGGCGGCGGCGCACCCGGCGGCGGGGCGGCGCCGAGCGGGACCGCGACCTCGGGCACCTGAGCGCGGCGCGTCGGGGGACGGCGGCTGCGGCGTCCCCCGACGTGCGGCAGGATCACCGCATGGCCAGGGGGCTGCGGGTGGTCACGAACGGCGACCCCGCACGCCTGGACGCTGTCGCCGGCCCGTACCTGAGAGCACGGCCGGCGGTGCACAGCGTGCTGCTGACCAACCTGGCCAGGGCCCTGGTGCGGGCCGACCGGCCCGTCGAGCTGCCGGCCGACCTGTGGTGGTGGGTCGAGACGGCGGACGGCGAGGTCGTGGCCGTGCTGATGCACACACCGCCGCACGGCGCGTACCTCTCCGACGGCCCGGACGACGCGGTGGCGCTGCTGGCCCGCGAGCTGCACGCACGACGTCCCGACCTGCCGGGGCTCGGCGGGCCGGGCCTGGTGGCCGCGGTCTTCGCCCGGGCCTGGCAGGACGACGGCGGGGCGCCGGCGCAGGTCGGGATGCGGCAGGGGCTGTGGGCGGTCGAGCGGGTGGTGCCGCCGCCGGCCGCGCCAGGTCGCCACCGCCTCGCCACGGCGGGCGACGCAGACACGTTGCGGCAGTGGGCTTCCGCGTTCGTGCGCGAGGCCACCCCGCTGGGCACCCGCGGCGGCGGCCCGGACGTCGACCACGTGACCGACCGCCTGGCAGCCGGGTTGCTGCACGTCTGGGACGTCGACGGCGCGCCGGTCTCGATGTGCGCCGTCACCGTGGCGGTGGCCGACGTGGTGCGGGTGCAGATCGTGTACACGCCGCCTTCCTTGCGCGGCAAAGGATTCGCAGCGGCGTGCGTCGCGGCGGTGAGCGCCGAGCAGCTGGCGCACCCCGGCCGCACGTGCATGCTCTACACCGACCTCGCCAACCCGACGTCCAACGCGCTGTACCAACGGATCGGCTACCGGCGGATCGGCGAGGCGCTCGACCTGGTCTTCCCGGCGGCACGGACCGCTACCCTGGACCCGTGACCTGCACCGTGGAGCGCGCGTGGTGGCTGCCCTGACCGGCGGCCCCTGACGCATCCCTCCTGGCCGCCGTTCGGCGGCCCCGGTCTCTCGCAGGACCTCTCCCGGCTCGTCGTGCGGCGGCTCGACCCCTCGAACCGCACCGCACCAGACCGGAGAAGACCATGACCGTCCTGACCCAGAGCCCTCGCCCGACGTCCGTGCTCGCCGACCGCGACGACGTGCTCGCCCACCCCGAGCGGTACCGCGTGCTCACCGGCGACCGTCCCACCGGGGCGCTGCACCTCGGCCACTACCTCGGCACGCTGCGCGAGCGGATCCGCTTGCAGGACAGGGGAGTCGAGACGTTCGTGGTGGTCGCCGACTACCAGGTGGTGACCGACCGGGTCGACACCAGCCGGGTGGTCGAGCACGTGCACGAGCTGGTGCTCGACCACCTCGCCGTCGGGCTCGACCCGCAGCGCTCGACGATGTTCGCCCACAGCACCGTGCCCGAGCTCGGCCAGCTGATGCTGCCGCTGCTGTCGGCCACGACCCTGTCGGAGCTGCGCCGCAACCCGACGGTCAAGGCCGAGGCGGCCGAGCTGGGCAGCAGCGCCGTGGGCGGGTTGATGCTCACCTACCCGGTGCACCAGGCGGCCGACATCCTGTCGGTGGGCGGGACGCTCGTGCCGGTGGGCGACGACCAGCTGCCGCACCTCGAGCAGACTCGCGCCGTCGCGCGGCGGATCAACGAGCGGTACGGCGCGGGGCAGACGTTGCTGCAGCCGCCGCAGGCGCTCCTGACCGAGGCGCCGCGGCTGCTCGGCACCGACGGCCGCAAGATGTCGAAGAGCCGCGGCAACACCGTCGAGCTGCGCGCCACCGCGGACGAGACCGCGCGGCTGGTGCGCTCGGCCGTCACCGACGCCGAGCGGGTCATCACCTACGAGCCCGAGCGCCGGCCGCAGGTGGCGAGCCTGCTGCTCGTCGCCGCTCTGTGCACCGACCGACGTCCCGAGGACGTCGCCGCGGAGGTGGGTGCTGGCGGCGCGGCCCGGCTCAAGGCCGTCGTGACGGAGGCGGTCAACGACCACCTGGCACCGGTGCGGGCGCGGCGGGTGCAGCTGGCGCGCGACCCGCACCTGGTGCGCGAGGTGCTGGCCGAGGGAGCCCGCCGCGTGCAGCCGCTGGCCGCCGCGACGCTCGCCCGGGTGCACCGGGCGATGGGGCTGGACTACCTCTCGCAGTAGGGGAGCGAGCGCTCGAACCAGCGCACGTCCCAGTACCGGCCGAACTTGCGCCCGACCTCGCGGTAGGTGCCGAGCACGGTGAAGCCCATCGCCTCGTGCAGCGCCACCGACGCGTCGTTGGGCAGCGCGATCCCGGCGTACGCGCGGTGCAGGTCCTCGCCGTCCAGCGCGGTGAGCAGTGCGTCGTACAGCTGCCGGCCCAGTCCCAGCCCGACGACGTCCTCGCGGCAGTAGATCGTCGTCTCGACCGAGGTGTCGTAGGCGGGCTTGGGCCGCAGCGGGCTGCTGGTGGCGTAGCCGACGACCTCGCCGGACCGCTCGGCGACGAGCAGCCGGTGCCGGCCACTGGGGGAGTAGTGGTCGAACCACGTCCGGCGCTGCTCGACGCTGAACGGCGCCACGTCGAACGTCGCGTTGCTCGTCTCGACGTAGTGGTTGTAGATCGCGGTCAGCGCCGGCAGGTCGTCGAGGACGCCGGGCCGGACCGTCACGGAGGTCACCCGGGCATCATGCCGGGCGAGAACCGGTCTCGGCATGCGAGAACCTTCGTCTCGCGCCTTGGGTGGTCGACGGAGGTGCCGATACCGTCCTCGAAGGTCATGAGCGCCAGCGCCAAGCCCCGGCTCGCTGGCCGGCAACCCTCCTCCGCGGTGGGGTGCCCCGGGTGAGGACCTGGCGTCGGCGAGGTGTCGGCGCAAGCGCGGACCCGTGACGGGCTCGGCCGGCGACGGCGTGCCCGGGGTCCATGACCCACCGGAGAGCACCGTGCCCGTGCACCCCTTCAGCACCACCGAGATCCGTACCGCCGACGAGTTGTTCCCCGGCGCCGAGCCCCTGCTGCCCGTCGTCGGCGCCGAGCAGCAGGTGCCGCTCGTGCAGGGCGGCAGCGTCCGCTACGCCAACCTCGACCAGGCCGCCAGCGCCCCGGCGCTGGCGTCGGTCGCCGCCCACGTCGCCGAGGTGCTGCCGCTGTACGCCAGCGTGCACCGCGGCGCCGGCTACGCGTCCCAGGTGTCGACCGCGCTGCTCGAGCGCTCGCGCCGCACGATCGGCGAGTTCGTCGGCGCGCGACGCGGCGACGTCGTCGTCCTGACCCGCAACACCACCGACGCCCTGAACCTCCTCGCCGGCTGCCTGCCCGGCTGGGGCGACGTGGTGGTGCTCGACCTCGAGCACCACGCCAACCTGCTGCCGTGGCAGCGCGGTGCGCACCGGTACGTGCCGGCGCAGCGCTCGCTGAACGCCACGCTGCAGGCGCTCGAGGGCGCGCTGCGCGAGCGGCCCGCCGCCCTGGTGGCGATCACCGGGGCCTCCAACGTCACGGGCGAGGAGATCCCCGTCGACCGCGTGGTGCAGCTGTGCCACCGCAACGGCGCGCGGGTCGTCGTGGACGCGGCGCAGCTCGCCCCCCACCGTCGGATCGACCTCGACGCCACCGGTGTCGACTACGTCGCCTTCAGCGGCCACAAGCTGTACGCGCCCCACGGTGCCGGCGCGCTGGTCGGGCGCCGCGACTGGCTGGACCGCGGGACGCCGTACCTGGCCGGCGGTGGGGCGGTGCAGCACGTGACGCTCGAGCGCACCACGTGGGCCTGCGCCCCGGCCCGCCACGAGGGCGGCACGCCCAACGTCGTCGGCGCCGCCGCGCTGGCCGCGGCCTGCTCCGCGCTGGCCGCGCTGCCGGAGGCGGCGCTCGAGGTGCACGAGGCCGCTCTGCGCGACCGGCTGGTGCACGGGCTCGGCCAGCTGCCCGGCGTCCGGGTGCACCGCGTGTTCGACGACGCGCCGTCGTCCATCGGTGTCGTGACGTTCACGGTCGAGGACGTCGACCCCGGGCTGGTCGCGGCGTACCTGTCGGCCGAGCACGGGATCGGCGTGCGGGACGGGAAGTTCTGCGCCCACCCGCTGCTCGAGCGGCTGGGCCTGCCCGGTGGCGCCGTGCGGGCCAGCGTCGGCGTGGGCTCGCGCACCGAGGACGTCGACCGGCTGGTGGACGCGGTGGCCGCGCTGGTCGCCGACGGCCCGGCCTGGGACTACGCCCTGGTCGAGGGCCGGTGGACGCCGACGCCCGACCCGCGACCGCTCCCGGGGTGGGCCACCGGTGCGCCCGCCGGCGGCACCTCCCCCTGCGTGGAGGCCGACTTGTGAAGGGTTACCAACCCTTCAGGGGTGCCGGAGGGGTTGGAAACCCTTCACCAGTGGGCCGGCGCGAGCAGCGAGCGGACGGCGTCGACGACCACGTCCGGGTGCTCGTCGACGATCCAGTGCGTCGCGCCGGCCAGGTCGACGTGCCGGTAAAGCCCGCGGCACCAGTCGGCGCACCCGGCCGCGGCCGCGCGCCCGACGCCGAGGTCGTGCTCGGCCGAGACGTAGACCGTCGGGACGTCGACGGGCCCGACCGCGGCGAACTCCGGCCCGGTCATGGCGCGGTACCAGGCGAGGGCGCCCCGCAGCCGCTCGACGTCGCGCAGCGGGGCCACGTACCGCTCGACCTCGTCGTCGGCGAGGGCGCTGCCGCGGAAGAAGCCGCGCAGCCGCCGGGCGTCGTCGTCGAGCAGGACGCGCTCGGCCGTGTCCTCCTCGCGCAGCAGCCGCAGGTAGCGGGAGAGCTCGGCCTGCTGCGCGTCGTGCTTCAGCGCGTGGCCGTACGCCCGTGGGTGCGGCACCGAGAGCGCCGCCAGGCCGTGCACGCGTCCCGGGTGCGCGGCGGCGAGCGCCCACGCGACAGCCGCGCCCCAGTCGTGGCCCACCACCACCGCTCCCGGCGCGCCGACGTCGTCCAGCACCGCGACCGCGTCGGCGACGAGCTCGGGCAGCACGTAGGCCGCGACGTCGTCCGGCTGAGGGGTGGCTGAGTAGCCGCGCTGGTCGACCGCGAGCGTGCGCAGCCCGAGGTCGTGCAGCGCTGGCAGCACGCCGTCGAAGATGCCGTGGTGCTGCGGGAAACCGTGCAGCAGCACCGCGATCGGGCCGTCGGAGGGTCCGGAGTCGTGCACCTCGAGCGCGAAGGGCGTGCCCTGCCACGAACGGTCCAGGCGTCGGGTCGGCACGGGTGAGGTCTACCACGTCGCGGGCCGGGTTTAGGCTGCGGACGTGGCCTCCTCGACGGCTCACGAACGCTCCGCGGCCAGGACCCTGCGCGAGACGCACGGGTACCCGGCCGCTGTCGAGCGCCTGCGCGACGACTACCGCGCGCTGCCGCCCGGTCAGCCGGTGCGCCTCGCCAAGACGACGAGCAACCTGTTCCGCCCGCGCGAGCGAGGTGGGCGGGCCGGCCTCGACGTCACCGGGCTCGACCGGGTCTTCGCGATCGACGCGCGCGCCCGCACCGCGTACGTCGGCGGCATGACGACGTTCGAGGACCTGGTCGACGCGACGCTGCCGCACGGCCTGATGCCGTTCGTCGTGCCGCAGCTGAAGACCATCACCATCGGCGGCGCGCTGACCGGGCTCGGCATCGAGTCGTCGTCCTGGCGCGCCGGGCTGCCGCACGAGTCGGCGCTCTCGATCGACGTGCTCACCGGCGGCGGCGACCTCGTGCGCGCCACGCCGGACGGCCTGGACGCCGCGCTGTTCCAGGCCTTCCCCAACTCCTACGGCACCCTCGGCTACGCGGCGGCCGCCACGATCGAGCTGGCCCCGGTGAAGCCCTTCGTGCACCTGCGGCACGTGCGGTTCGACGACCTCGACGCGCTGGCCGACGCGATCGCCCGGCTGGTCGACGCGCGCGAGGGCGACCGCACCACCTGGGACGGCGAGCCCGTGGACTTCGTCGACGGCACGGTCTTCCCGCCGCGCGAGGACGAGCCGCACGCCCGGCTCGAGGGGTTCATCACCCTCGGCACGTTCACCGACGAGGCGCCCTACACCTCCGACTACACCGGCCAGCAGGTCTACTACCGCTCGATCCGCGAGCGCCGCGAGGACTGGCTGACGGTGCGCGACTACCTCTGGCGCTGGGACACCGACTGGTTCTGGTGCTCGCGCGCGCTGGGCGTGCAGAACCCGCGGATCCGCCGGTTCGTGCCGAAGCGCTACCTGCGCAGCGACGTCTACCAGAAGGTCATCGGCCTGGAGAACCGCTTCCACGTCAAGGCCCGCCTCGACGCGCGCAAGGGCCTGCCCGCCCGCGAGCGCGTCGTGCAGGACGTCGAGATCCCGGTCGAGCGCACGGCGGAGTTCCTGCGGTGGTTCGTCGACACCGTGCCGATCGAGCCGATCTGGTTGTGCCCGTTGCGGTTGCGGCGTCCGGCGCCGACGGACGACGGGCGCTGGCCGCTGTACCCGCTCGGCCCCGGGCAGACCTACGTCAACGTCGGTTTCTGGTCGACCGTCGCGATCGCCGACGGCGACGAGGACGGCGACGTCAACCGCCGGGTCGAGGCGAAGGTCGACGAGCTGGACGGCCACAAGTCGCTGTACTCCGACGCGTACTACGGGCCGGAGGAGTTCTGGGAGCTGTACGGGCACGCCGCGTACGACGAGGTCAAGCAGCAGTACGACCCCGACCGCCGGCTGCTCGACCTGTACGAGAAGGCGGTGGGACGACGATGACGGTGCTCGGGGGTTTCAAGACCGATCCCGGTCGGCACGGCATGACGATCGGCGAGGCGTTCGAGCTGCTGCTCGGGCCGGGCACGCCGCTCGCGTTCAGCGCGTACGACGGCTCCAGCGTCGGGCCGTCCGACGCGCCGCTGCGGCTGCGGCTGCTGAACCCGCGCGGCCTGGCCTACGTCGCGGGCGCGCCGTCGTCCCTCGGCTTCGCCCGCGCGTACCTGATGGGCGACCTCGAGGTCGAGGGCGTGCACCCCGGCGACCCGTACGAGCTGCTGCGGGTGGCCGAGACCCTGCTCGAGCCGCGGCGTCCGCACCCGGCCGACGCCGTGCGCGCGCTGCGGACGTTCGGCCGCGCCGCGCTGACCCTGCCGCCGCCCCCGCCCAACGAGGTGCCGAGCGGCTGGCACCGTGCGCTGCACGGCCTGCGCCACTCGCGCCGCCGTGACGCCGACGCGATCCACCACCACTACGACGTGAGCAACCGCTTCTACGAGATGGTGCTCGGCCCGTCGATGGCCTACACCTGCGCCTGCTACCCGGACGACGGCGCGAGCCTCGAGCAGGCCCAGACCCACAAGTTCGACCTGGTGGCGCGCAAGCTCGGCCTGAAGCCCGGCATGCGGCTGCTGGACGTCGGCTGCGGCTGGGGCTCGATGGTGCGGCACGCGGTCAAGGAGTACGGGGTCACCGCCCTCGGCGTGACGCTCTCGCGCGACCAGGCGCGCTGGGCGCAGGAGGCGATCGAGCGCGACGGCATCGCCGACCGCGCGCAGGTGCGCTTCCAGGACTACCGGGAGGTCACCGAGCAGGGCTTCGACGCCGTGAGCTCGATCGGTCTCACCGAGCACATCGGCGTCAAGAACTACCCGTCGTACTTCCGGTTCCTGCGCTCGCGGCTGGTGCCCGGCGGACGGCTGCTCAACCACTCGATCACCCGGCACGACAACCTGCACCCGGGCATCAAGCGGCGCGGGTTCATCGACCGCTACGTCTTCCCCGACGGCGAGCTCACCGGCGCCGGCACCATCATCACCACGATGCAGGACGCCGGGTTCGAGGTGCAGCACGAGGAGAACCTGCGCCGGCACTACGCGCGCACCCTCGCCGGCTGGTGCGCCAACCTGGTCGAGCACTGGGACGAGGCCGTGGCCGAGACCGACCTGTCGACCGCCAAGGTCTGGGGCCTGTACATGGCGGGGTCGCGGCTGGCGTTCGAGCGCGGCCAGATCGAGCTGCACCAGGTGCTGGGCACGCGCACCGACGAGGGCGGCGACCCGCACCTGCCGATGCGACCCGACTGGGGGGTGTAGTCCGGCGATCTTCGTGCCGACAACTGGGAGAGCCGGGAGCAGACCGGTCGACCCTGCCCGAGGAGCGCAGATGCCGCTGGACGACGCCGAGGACCTCCTCGGTGCCCGCGACGTGCTCGTGTTCCGTCGCGTGGGCGCCCGCTGGACCCACCTCGGCGGCCTCGGCCGCGGGGCCAGCTGGGCGGGCTGCATCGAGCTGCACGACCAGTCCGACGCGCGCCTCGGCACCGCGCTGACCCGCGGTCGTCCGGTGCGCCGTCATGGCCAGCGCCCGCACCACGTGATCGGCCCGTACTGGGCAGCCACCTCGGCCGTCGTCCGGGTCGACGACACCCACGCCGTCGTGCTCGGCGCGCCCGACCCGACCCCTGCCCTGCTGCGCGCGGACGACGACGAGCTGGTCGCCATCGCCGCGCGCGCTGCCGCCGAGGTCACCGCGGTCTCGCCGGCCAAGCACCTGGCCGACGAGCTCGAGGTCCTCACCGCCCTGCGCGAGCTGACGACCGGCGCGCCCGCCACGGTCGACGCCCTGCTGCTGCACCTCGCCGAGAACGCGGCCGCCGCGCTCTCGGCCGACCTGGTCGCGGTCTGGCTGGACGACGAGCACCACGCCGTCGTCGAGCCGGGCTGGCGCCCGCGCGGGGGAGCCCACCGCGCCGTCGTCGCGGCGCGCCAGCTCGCCCCGACCCTCGGTGCCGACGCGAGCGGGCCGGACTGGGTCGTCGTCCAGGACGCCGCGTCCCAGCCGTTGCCCGAGCCGGTCGGCGCCGACGACGAGGTCGCCTCCTGGCTGGCCGTGCCGCTCGACGTCGACGGCGAGCGCGGGTGCCTGCTGCTCGTGCACGCGGCGCACGCGGCCCGCGGCTTCACGGCCCTGTGCCAGAGCCTCGGCGTGCAGCTCGCCCAGACCGGTGCCCGGCTGCTCGAGGGCGCCTCGACCCACGACGAGCTGGTGCGCCAGCTCGACTCCACGCGGGTGCACGCGCTGAGCGACTCCTTGACCGGCGCGGCCAACCGCCGCGGCTGGGACGAGGCCGTCACGCGCGCCCGCGACCACGTGGCCGCCGGCGGCACGGTCACCGTCGTCACGGTCGACCTCGACGACCTCAAGGCCGTCAACGACACGCACGGGCACGGCGCGGGCGACGAGCTGATCATCGAGTGCGCGCAGGCCCTGCGCCGCAGCGTGCGCGGTGAGCCCGACGTCATCGCGCGGCTGGGCGGCGACGAGTTCGCGCTGCTGCTGCGCGGGCACGAGATCGACGCGGTCGAGATCAGCGACCGGCTGCGCACCTCGCTCGAGCGCACCCTGACCGCCCGGGGGCTGCCGCTGCGCACCAGCGTGGGGGCGGCCACCTGCGCACCTCGGGGCTCGATCGACGACGCCGTGCGGCGCGCCGACGCCAACATGTACCGCGACAAGCGGGCCCGCCGCCGGGCTGAGTGACGCGCCGCTGCGCTTGAATGGGTGCCGAACCCGAGGAGAGGCAGCCATGGCGTCCGCACCCAGCGTGTCCTACTCGATCACGGTCCGGCTCGAGCTCCCGGCGCGGCCGACGGCCGTCAGCGAGCTCACCACCGTGATCGAGCGCGGCGGTGGGCTGGTGACCGCCCTCGACGTCACGGCGTCCGGCGCCGACCGCGTGCGCGTCGACGTCACGTGCGCCGCCCGTGGCGTCGACCACGCGAACAGCCTGGTGGACGAGATGCGGGCCGTGCCCGGCGTCGAGATCGGCAAGGTCAGCGACCGCACGTTCCTCGCCCACCTCGGCGGCAAGCTCACCATCGAGTCCAAGGTGCCGATCCGCAACCGCGACGACCTCTCGCTCGTGTACACGCCCGGCGTCGCGCGGGTCTGCCTGGCGATCGCGAAGGACCCGGCCGACGCGCGCCGCCTGACCATCAAGCGCAACACCGTCGCCGTCGTCACGGACGGCTCGGCGGTGCTGGGCCTGGGCAACCTCGGCCCGCTCGCCGCGCTGCCGGTGATGGAGGGCAAGGCCGCGCTGTTCAAGCGGTTCGCCGGCATCGACGCCTTCCCGATCTGCCTCGACACCCAGGACGTCGACGAGATCGTCGCGGCGGTCAAGGCCGTCGCGCCGGTGTTCGCCGGCATCAACCTCGAGGACATCAGCGCGCCGCGCTGCTTCGAGGTCGAGATGCGGCTGCGCGACGAGCTCGACATCCCGGTGTTCCACGACGACCAGCACGGCACGGCCATCGTCACCCTGGCCGCCCTCACCAACGCCCTGCGCGTCGTCGGGAAGGCGCTCGCCGACGTCCGGGTCGTGATGTCCGGGGCCGGTGCCGCGGGGACGGCGATCCTCACCCTGCTGCAGCACGCCGGCGCGCGGGACGTCGTGGTGTGCGACGTCGAGGGCGTCGTCCAGCCCGAGCGCCCGGACGTCGCGGCCAACCCGACGAGCGCCCTGGCCGGGGTGGCGGCGTGCACCAACCCGCGCGGGGTCACGGGCAGCCTGCGGGACGCCCTCGTCGGCGCCGACGTCTTCATCGGCGTCTCGGCCCCGGGCATCCTCACCGGCGACGACATGGCGACCATGGCCGACGACGCCGTGGTCTTCGCGATGGCCAACCCCGACCCCGAGGTCGACCCGGTCGAGGCCGCGCAGCACGCGGCCGTGGTGGCCACGGGGCGCAGCGACTTCGCCAACCAGATCAACAACGTGCTGGCGTTCCCCGGCGTCTTCCGCGGCCTGCTGGACGCGCAGTCGAGCACCATCACCGAGGACGTCCTGCTCGCGGCGGCCGCGGCCCTCGCCGGGGTGGTCACCGACGACGAGCTCAACGCCACCTACATCGTGCCGAGCGTCTTCCACCCCGACGTCACGAAGGTCGTGGCGGCGGCGGTGCACGACGTCGCGGTGCCGGCCGGTGCGACCGCGCGCGGGGCCGACCGACCATGAACCTCACCGGGCAGCTGCTCGTCGCGACGCCGACGCTGCGCGACCCGACGTTCCACAAGACCGTCGTCCTGCTGCTCGACCACGGCGACGACGGCGGGCTGGGGGTGGTGCTCAACCGCCCGCTGGAGGTGCAGGTCGACGTCGTGCTGCCGCCGTGGCAGCCGCACGTGACCGCGCCGTCGGTGCTGTTCCAGGGCGGGCCGGTCGCGCTCGACTCGGCGCTCGGCTTGGTCGGCGTGCCCGGCGGCGGCTCGGAGCCGGCCGGCGTGCGGCGGATCAACGGCTCCCTCGGCCTCGTCGACCTGGACGTCGACCCGGTGGACGTCGTCCCCGAGCTGAGCGGGCTGCGGGTCTTCGCGGGCTACGCGGGCTGGTCGCCGGGGCAGCTCGAGCGCGAGGTCGAGGAGGGGTCCTGGTACGTCGTCGACGCCGAGCCGCGGGACGCCTTCACCGACACGCCGGACCTGCTGTGGCGCACGGTGCTGCGCCGCCAGCCCGGTGACCTCGCCCTGGTCTCGACGTTCCCCGACGACCCCGACCTGAACTAGGGCGCCGGGGGCGTAGAGGTGGTAGCACGGTGGTAGCACTGCGGTAGCATCACGGTATGAAGATCAGCGTCAGCCTGCCCGAGGAGGACGTCGCGACGCTCGACGAGTTCGCGCGGACGACGGGTCTGCGGTCGCGTTCGGCCGCGCTGCACCACGCCGTCCGGCTGCTGCGGGCGCCGGAGCTCGAGAGCGACTACGACGCCGCGTGGCAGGAGTGGGAGTCGTCGGGCGACGAGGCGGCCTGGGGTGTCACGGCGGCCGACGGGGCGGCCGATGCTGCGCGGTGAGATCTGGCTCGTGGACCTGGAACCGGTGCGCGGCAACGAGGCTGACAAGCGCCGTCCGGCGGTCGTGGTGAGCAACGACCGGGCGAACGCCGCTGCCGCGCGCCTCGGTCGTGGCGTGGTCACGGTCGTGCCGGTCACGAGCAACGTCGAGCGCGTCTTCCCCTTCCAGACGTTCCTGCCCGCGGCAGCGACCGGTCTGCGGCGCGACTCCAAGGCCCAGGCCGAGCAGGTCCGGTCGATCTCGGTCGAGCGGTTGGGCGTGGCGGTCGGGCGGGTGGCGGCCGCCGAGCTGACGCAGCTGGAGGCCGCCCTGCGTCTCCACCTGCAGCTGTAGTCGCCGGGTCCCGCCGACCCAGCATCGACCTAGGATGGCGTCCATGAGCACCGACGACCCGTTCGCCGACCCGGGACGGCCGCAGCCGTCGTCCGAGCCCTCGCACCAGCGCACGGCCGTGCTCGAGCGCGAGCTGGTCGAGGAGCAGCAGGTCGAGGCCGGCGACCACGAGCGCTTCGCGCACTACGTGCGCAAGGAGAAGATCCTCGAGAGCGCGCTGTCCGGCGAGCCGGTGATCGCGCTGTGCGGCAAGGTCTGGGTGCCCGGCCGCGACCCGAACCGCTTCCCGGTGTGCCCGGCGTGCAAGGAGATCTACGAGGGCCTGCGGGCCCCGGACGACGAGTGAGGGCGCCGCGTTCGCCCCGCTTCGTCGGTTTTACCAACATTTGACCCGTTCTCGGGCCTCAGCAGGGGCGGCGCAGACGTAGGTTCACCCTCACCGGTCCGGCAACCTCGCCGGTCCGAGCAGCTGCCGTGCTCACCCCAGCACGGCCGAGCTCCAGGGAGTCCCATGAGGTCCGCGTCCCGCTCCGTCCTCGCCCTCGCCGTGGCCGCCGGCCTGGCCGCCGTCCCGCTGTCGGCCGCCTCCGCCAGCGCGTCGGCCGCCCCCGCGGCCGGCGCCCGCCAGTGCGAGACCCACTCCGGTGCCGTGGGCGCGCGTGCCACGCACGGCCGGGCCGACGGCAACGAGCTCACCGCCGCGCAGGCCGCGCAGCTGGAGAAGCAGCTCACCGCGACCCTCGCCGCCAAGGGCAAGGACCGCTTCTCGACCCTCGCGGCCAAGAAGCCGGGTGGCTCCGGCACCTTCGCCGCCACCACCGTGCCCGTGTACTTCCACGTCATCACCGACGGCACGCGCGGCAAGATCACCAGCAGCCAGATCAGCTCGCAGATGTCGGTGCTCAACAACGCCTACAGCGGCAGCGGCCTGTCGTTCTCGCTCGCCGGCACCGACACCACGACCAACTCGTCCTGGTACAACGTCGGTCAGGGCAGCTCGGCCGAGAAGGCCATGAAGACCGCGCTGCGCAAGGGCGGCAAGAACGCGCTGAACATCTACACCGCCAACCTCGGCGGCGGCCTGCTCGGCTGGGCGACCTTCCCCTCGTCCTACCGCAGCCAGCCCTCGATGGACGGCGTCGTGATCCTCGACCAGTCGCTCCCGGGCGGCACCGCCACCAACTACAACCTGGGCGACACCGCGACGCACGAGGTCGGTCACTGGGCCGGGCTCTACCACACGTTCCAGGGCGGCTGCTCCGGCAACGGCGACTACGTCTCGGACACCCCGGCCGAGGCCTCGCCCGCGTACGAGTGCCCGACCGGCCGCGACACCTGCAGCGCGTCCGGCCTCGACCCGATCAAGAACTTCATGGACTACACGTACGACTCCTGCATGAACACCTTCACCGCGGGCCAGGTCGCGCGGATGCAGTCGCAGTGGACGGCCTACCGGGCCTGAGCCCGGCCGCTCGTCGTCCGACCCCTCAGGACGGGCGGACGGCGGCCCTCTCCCGGCCGTCGTCCGCCGCTCCTGCGGGTGTCGTCGGCCCGGCTCGAGAGCCCACCGACGACACGCCATAGCACGCCACCGAGGCCCCGCGTGACATCGCGGGGCCTCGGCATGTCGTTGCGCGCCAACGGTTAGGCTCGCCGGGCCGATGAGTACCTCCGCCGCCTCCCACCTCCCCCCCGCGTTCCCCGACCGCGCTCCGTGGGGCACCGCGGCGAAGCTGCGTGCCTGGCAGGCGGCCGCGCTCGAGCAGTACCTGCGCGAGCGTCCGCGCGACTTCCTCGCGGTGGCCACGCCGGGGGCCGGCAAGACGACGTTCGCGCTGCGGGTGGCCACCGAGCTGCTCGACCGCGGCGAGATCACCCGGGTCACAGTGGTGGCGCCCACCGAGCACCTGAAGCGGCAGTGGGCCGACGCCGCGCACCGCGTCGGCATCCGCATCGACCCCGAGTTCCGCAACGCGCACGGCACGCACGGCCGTGACTTCGACGGCGTGGCCGTCACCTACGCGCAGGTGGCGAGCCGCCCGATGCTGCACCGCGCCCGCACCGAGGCGGCGCGCACGCTGGTGATCCTCGACGAGGTGCACCACGGCGGCGACGCGCTCTCGTGGGGCGACGCCGTGCGCGAGGCGTTCGAGCCCGCGCAGCGCCGGCTGGCGCTCACCGGCACGCCGTTCCGGTCCGACACCGCGGCCATCCCGTTCGTCACCTACGTCGAGGACGGCGCGGGCGTGCGGCGCTCGCGCGCCGACTTCACCTACGGCTACGGCGACGCGCTGCGCGACGGCGTCGTGCGCCCGGTGATCTTCCTGGCCTACTCGGGCCAGATGCGCTGGCGGACCCGCGCCGGCGACGAGGTCAGCGCCCGGCTGGGCGAGCCGCTCACGAACGACATGACCGCCCACGCCTGGCGCACCGCGCTCGACCCCAAGGGCGAGTGGATCGGCTCGGTGCTCAAGGCCGCCGACACCCGCCTGCAGGAGGTGCGGCGCGGCGTCCCGGACGCCGGCGGCCTGGTGATCGCCACCGACCAGACCCAGGCCCGGGCGTACGCGTCGGTGCTGCGCGGCCTCACCGGTGAGCCGCCCGTCGTGGTGCTCTCGGACGACGCCGGGGCCTCGCGCCGGATCGAGGAGTTCGCCGAGGGCGAGCAGCGCTGGATGGTGGCGGTGCGCATGGTGTCCGAGGGCGTCGACGTCCCGCGGCTCGCCGTGGGGGTCTACGCGACGTCCACGGCGACGCCGTTGTTCTTCGCCCAGGCGGTGGGGCGGTTCGTGCGGGCCCGGCGGCGCGGCGAGACCGCGTCGGTCTTCCTGCCGAGCGTGCCGACGTTGATGCTGCACGCCGGGGAGCTCGAGGTCGAGCGCGACCACGCGCTCGACCGTCCGCGGACGTCGGACGACGGCGACCTGTGGTCGCCCGAGGATGCGCTCGTCGCGGCGGCCAACCGGCCCGAGCAGGCCTCCGGCGAGCAGGACCTGCTGCCGTTCGAGGCGCTGGAGGCCCAGGCCGAGTTCGACCGCGTGCTCTTCGACGGCGGCGAGTTCGGCACCGCCGCGCTGGTCGGCAGCGACGAGGAGCAGGACTACCTCGGCCTGCCCGGCCTGCTCGAGCCCGAGCAGGTGGCGGTGCTGCTGCGCCAGCGCCAGGACGCGCAGGCCAAGGGCCGCCGCTCGCGCGGCGAGGCGCCCGAGGCCGACCGGGCGACGCACCGCGAGGTCGCCGCTCTGCGCAAGGAGCTGCACCAGCTGGTCGGAGCGTGGTCGAAGCGCACGGGGCAGCCGCACGGCACCGTGCACGCCGAGCTGCGCCGCAGCTGCGGCGGGCCGGCGGTGCCGCAGGCGGGGGCCGAGCAGGTGCGCGAGCGGATCGAGACGCTGCGCCGCTGGTTCGTCGGCAAGCGCTAGCTAGCCGACGTACCACCAGCCGTCGCCCAGGTCGACGCCGTCGGCCACGCGGGTCGGGTCGCCCTCGAGGTCGTACAGGCCGTCGGGCGGGCGGTCAGGTCCGACGTACGTGAAGCCGGCCATGCCGTCGGGAATCCCGTAGGCCACGGGCAGCACCGGCAGGGCGTGCCCGCGCGCGTCGAAGACCGTCGTCACGCGGCCGGTGCTCGACAGCAGCGACCAGGGCAGCGGCAGAGCCGACCCGGCGACGTCCTGCGTGGCCCGTCCGCCCACGTGGGCGCCGGCAGCGGCGAAGGCCCAGCGGTGCGTGGCGTGGTAGGCCCGGGGCGACAGAGCAGCCCACGGCACGAGCGTGACGCCCAGCGCCAGGACGACGACCGCGGCCAGTGCGCGCCACGCGGCCCGGCGGCGGGCGGGGCGCACCAGCGCGAGCGTCCACACCAGCCCCACCAGCCACAGCAGCACGTGCACCGGGCCGGCGAGCAGCAGCCCGGACGTCGACCCGCGCCCGGGCAGCCGCAGCAGCGTCAGGGCCAGCACGACGACCCAGTAGGCGCCCAGGACGACGGACGCGGCGGACACCTGGCGCGGTGCGGTACGGGTCACGCCCCAGATCCTGGCTCACCCGCCGTCCGGACGTGGCGTGGACGCGGTGGGCGGCGGGTGGAGATCTGGTGCGGAACATCGGCGGCGGGGCCGGCGTTGGACCCTGCATGGCGACCACTGCACTGACCCCCGAGACCCATGACGCGACCGTCGAGGACGGCATCGTCCTGATCGACTTCTGGGCCGAGTGGTGCGGCCCGTGCCGCCAGTTCGGCCCGGTCTTCGAGACGGTGAGCGAGGCCAACCCGGACGCGACCTTCGTCAAGGTCGACACCGAGGCCGAGCCCGAGCTCGCCGCCCGCTACGGCGTCTCGTCGATCCCGATGCTCGTCATCTACCGCGACGGCATCCCGGTCTTCGGCCAGCCCGGCGCGCTGCCGCAGCCCGCGCTGGAGGACCTGCTCAAGCAGGTGCGCGACCTGGACATGGACCAGGTGCGCACGCAGTACGAGCAGCAGGTGGCCCAGCACGAGGCGCAGCACCAGGCCCAGCAGGCGTCGGCCGGCCGCAAGCCGAGCTCGGACCCGACGTCCTTCTGAGGCGTCCCTGACGTACCCCTGAGCGCCCCCGTCCGGATCGGACGGGGGCGCTCAGCGCGTCCGGCGGACGCTACCGCTCCGGTGGGGGAGTTCCGGTGCGGCGTCGGTGGTGCGCCGGCGTCGTCACCCGACCCCCCGGACTAGGGGGTCCCGAGGGGTCGGGCGGTCTGGCGGCGGTCGTGCGCAGCGTCACCGGCTGCTGCCGGCGTAGCGGACGACGCGCGACCCGATGTAGAGGACGACGAACAGCGCGCTGATCCAGTTGACCACCGGCTGGTCGAACAGCAGGGGGCTGATGGCCGCCACGACCACGACGGCGACGAGCATGAGCGCCTCGCGCGGCAGCTCTTGGCGGGTCGGTGTGCGCATCGGTCCCCCTCAGGAGCTGCAGGTGACGTAGTAGGAGTCGTACGCGGGGAGGCCGACCGCTCCCAAGGTGGACGGTAGCCGCATCTTCAGACACTTCTTGTGGGCGATCGCCGCGTCGGTGGTCGCGCGCACGTCGTTGACGAACAGCGCCCCGTAGTAGGCGCAGTACGGAGCGGCAGGTCCGGTGCGCGAGCAGAGCAGGGCGGTCGCGATCGCGCTCTGCGGGATGTGGTTCTTGATGTACCAGGTCTCGGACCACGTGTACTGGACGTACAGCACCGGGACGATGTGGAAGCCACCCTTGACGCTCGGGTCGGCGACGACCGGGAACGTCGCGCCGGTGGTGTCGACGTCCTGGACGACGGTGGTGCCCTCGATCCGGTAGCGGGTCGCGAGGTCCTTGCCCTCGGCGTCCTTGGCCCAGGGAGCGTCGACGGTCTTGACCACGGCGTCTCCCTGCACGACGACCAGACCGCCGTCGGCTGCAGGCTCCAGGCGCTGCCCGGCCTCGAGCAGCCCGTCGAAGCTCGCCGACGTCTGACCCTCGCGCAGCACCGCGATCACGGAGAAGCCGTCGCTGCGGTCCTGCAGGTACGTCTCGAGTGGTCGGCCGCCGGAGGTCGCCCGGCCGATCGTGACGCCGTCCACCTGCCGAGTGGCGACCAGCTCGCTGGCCGTGTCATGCGTCGCGTCGACGATGGTTGCCTGGACGGCGTCGCGGTGCGACGGCGACGCCTCCGCGGTCGCGGCCGGCGTGACGGCGAGAACCCCCAGCGCTGCGAGCGTCGCGGCGGCGAACCGCGTGCGTCGCCGGTTCGATGTGCTCCTGCGGTGTGCCCGACGTGCCATGAGCTGTCTCATCCGTGCCCCTCCGAGAGACCGCGGGGACGCCGTTCGTCCCTGCCGAGGTCGGGGACGCTAGGCGACAAGCTGGGCGGCCAGCAAGGGACTGGCGTGTCGCGTGTCATGCGAGTTCGTGATGGGTGCCGGCCCGCCGTTCCTGCGGTCTGCGCCGGTTAGGCTCCTGGGCTGTGACCGAGACCGTGAGCCCGCGCCCCGTCGACGAACGGGCCCGTCCTGACGTCGACCTCGACGTCCTCGACGCCGTCCAGCGGCGGGTGCTGTGGCTCGCCACGCGGGTCGTCGACAGCGCCAACCGCGAGCGTCCGGGCGGCGACGGCGTCAAGGTCGGCGGCCACCAGGCGTCCAGCGCCTCGCTGGTGTCGGCGCTCACCGCCCTGTACTTCGCGCACCTCGATGCCCCTGACCGGGTGAGCGTCAAGCCGCACGCGAGCCCGGTGTTCCACGCCATCCAGTACCTGCTCGGCAACCTCGACGCCTCGTACCTCACCCGCCTGCGCGACCGCGGGGGGCTGCAGTCCTACCCCAGCCGCACCAAGGACCCCGACGAGGTCGACTTCTCGACCGGCTCGGTCGGGCTCGGCCCGGTGGCGCCGCTGTTCGCGGCCGCCACCCGCCGCTACGTCGACGCGCACTTCGGCGAGCGACCGCGCAGCCGGTTCGTCGCGCTGCTGGGCGACGCCGAGCTCGACGAGGGCAACATCTGGGAGGCGGTCGCCGACTCGGCGACCAGCGGCCTCGGCGACGTCATGTGGGTCGTCGACTTCAACCGCCAGTCCCTCGACCGCGTCGTGCCCGGCATCCGCATCGACCAGTGGCGCTCGGCGTTCGAGGCCGCGGGCTGGCACGTGCTCGAGGTGAAGTACGGCCGCCGCCTGCAGCAGTTCTTCACCCGGCCGGGCGGCGAGGCGCTGCGCTCGTGGATCGACGCCATGCCCAACGAGCAGTACCAGTCGCTGTTCGGGCTGGCCGGCCCGGCGCTGCGCGAGCGGTTCCTCGACGGCGCGCCGGCCGAGGTCGCGCCGCTGGTGGCCGACGTCGCGGACGACGACCTCGCCGTCCTCGTCACCGACCTCGGCGGCCACGACCTGGGGGCCCTGCTCGAGGCGTTCACGGCGTGCGACGACGAGCGCAGCCGGCCCAGCGTCGTCTTCGCCTACACCGTCAAGGGCTGGGGCCTGCCGCTCGCCGGCAACCCGCGCAACCACTCGGCGCTGCTGTCCGGCGACCAGGTCGACGCGCTGCGCGCCGAGACCGGCCTGACGCCCGAGACCGAGTGGGACCCGCTCGACCCCACCACCGCGGCCGGGCAGTGGGTGGCCCAGCGCGCGCAGCACCTGCGTCGTCCGCCGCGCTCGCCCCACCTGGACGTCGTCGTGCCCGAGAGCACCGGCGTGCGGGCCGGCAAGCCGGTCTCGACCCAGGAGGTCTTCGGGCGCGTGCTGGTCGACCTCTCGCGCGACCCGGCCGTGGCGCCCTACCTCGTCACCACCGCGCCCGACGTCGCGACGTCCACCAACCTGGCCGGCTTCATCAACCGGCTCGGCGTCTTCGCCCCCGAGGACCTGCGCTCGTGGAACGAGGACCCGCTGCTGAAGTGGGCGCAGGGCCCCACCGGCCAGCACATCGAGCTCGGCATCAGCGAGATGAACCTCTTCCTGCTGCTCGGCCAGCTCGGCCTGTCGTGGGACCTGTCCGGCCAGCCGCTGCTGCCGGTCGGCACCGTCTACGACCCGTTCGTCTGCCGTGGTCTCGACGCCTTCCTCTACGGCACCTACTCGGGCTCGCGGTTCCTCGTGGCGGGCACGCCGTCCGGCATCACGCTCGCGCCCGAGGGCGGCGCGCACCAGTCGACCATCACGGCCTCGATCGGGCTCGAGCTGCCGGGCGTGACGTTCATGGAGCCCGCCTACGCGACGGCGCTCGACTGGTTGATGTGCCACGCGGTCGGTCGGATGGCGGCGGGCCAGGCCCCGACGACGTCCGCGGCACCGCTCGACGACGGCGCCTACTACCTGCGGCTCTCGACCCGCCCGCTCGACCAGGCGCCGTTCGAGGCGGCCCGACGCCGGCTCGGCGACGCGGTGCTGCGACGCCAGGTGCTGGCCGGTGCCTACCGGCTGCTCGACGCGCACCACGAGCACCCGGAGCTGGCCGAGCAGGGCGCGCCCGTCGTCCAGCTCGTCGGGTCGGGCGCGGTGCTGCCCGAGGTGCTGCAAGCCGCCCACGAGCTGGCCGACGAGGGCGTCGCGGCGCACGTCGTGGACGTCACCAGCCTCGACCGGCTCTACTCGGCCTGGCAGCGCACGCTGCGCCAGGGCGTCCGCACGGCCACCGCGCCGAGCGTCGCCGGGGCGCTGCGGACGGCGTTCGGCACCGACCGCGCGCCCGTCGTCACCGTGCACGACGCCGCCAGCCACGCCATGGCCTGGATCGGCTCGGCGCTCGGCGTCCCCGCGGTGCCGCTCGGCGTCGACGAGTTCGGGCAGTCCGGCAACGTGGCGCAGCTGTACGAGCTGCACGACCTGACGCCCGGCAGCGTCGTCAACGCGGCGCTGGCCGCCCTGAGCCTGCGATGACCGCCCGATGACCAACGGCCACCCGGAGACCTCGCAGACGCTCGACCGCGGGCTCCAGCTGCTCCTTCTGCTGAGCGAGGACGACAACGGCTGCACCGTCACCGAGCTGGCCGGTGCACTCGGCGTCGCGCGGCCGGTGGTCTACCGGCTGCTGACGACGCTCGAGCAGCGCCACCTCGCCACCCGTGGGCGCGACGGGCGCGTGCGGCTCGGTCTCGGCGTCCTGGCGCTCGCGGCCCGGGTGCAGCCGTTGCTGCGCGAGGTCGCCACCCCGCTGCTGCGCCAGCTCGCCGACGAGGTCGGCGCCACCGCCCACCTGTCGGTGGCGGACGGCGACGAGGCGCTCGCGGTGGTGGTGGTCGAGCCGCAGTGGACCCAGTTCCACGTGGCCTACCGCGTCGGCAGCCGGCACCCGTTGGAGCGCGGCGCCGCGGGTCGGGCCATCCTCGCCCTGCGCGCCGGCCGCGACGAGCCCGCCACGAGCGACGGCGAGCTGCAGCAGGGCGCCCACGGCGTCGCGGTCGGCTGGACGGTCGGCTCGCTGCAGGGCTCCGTCGGCGTCGTCTCCCTCACGCCGCTCGAGCTCGACGACGTCGGCCCCGCCGTCCGTGCCACCTGCGACCAGCTCGTCGCCCGCCTCGCACCCTGACCACCCCGTCGGGCGAGCCGGGTCGCACGGTCACGGCGGGGGGAGGGTGGCCTCGACGAGAGGCAGCACCCGGTGCTCAAGCACCTGCGCGAGGGCCACGACGGTCGAGGTGCGGGTGAT
Organism: Angustibacter peucedani; assembly: GCF_054779595.1. NCBI lineage: Bacteria > Bacillati > Actinomycetota > Actinomycetes > Kineosporiales > Kineosporiaceae > Angustibacter > Angustibacter peucedani. Next base: position 23,646 of record NZ_BAAGXY010000034.1, on the reverse strand, counting down.
GTCGTCGTCCGCGACGAGGTCGTCGATCACCCGCTGCAGGTCGTCGTTGTCGCGCGCCACCAGCCGGCAGAACAGGTCGCCCTGCCCGGTGATCGTGTGCACCTCCAGCACCTCGGGGATCGCCGCGAGGTGCGCGGTGACCCGGTCGCGCGCCCCCTGGCGGATCTCGAGGTTGGCGAACGCGGTCACCTGGTAGCCCAGCGCGCGCGGGTCGACGACCGGGGCGAACGAGCGGATCACGCCGCGCTCGACCAGCCGGTCCAGCCGGGCCTGCACGGTGCCGCGGGCCACGCCGAGCCGTCGCGACGCCTCGAGCACGCCGATGCGCGGCTCGGCGGTCAGCAGGGCGATGAGGCGCTGATCCAGGACGTCGATGGGCATGGTGCACAGTACCGCGGCCCGATCGCTGGGCAGGCTGCACAACCTGTGCACCCCGGCGAGGGCGACTTGATGGGCCGCGCGGACCTGCGGGAGGCTCGTCGCGACGTCCACCCACCGACCGGAGGTGCGCATGACCACCCAGGCCGACCCGAGCACCGGCGCCGAGCACATCAGCCTGACCGAGCAGGAGACCGACGCGGGCCTCGACCTGCACCAGCTCCAGCAGCTCGTCGGGCTCGTCGACTACGACGAGGCCAAGGACCCGTTCCCGGTCACCGGGTGGGACGCGATCGTCTTCGTCGTGGGCAACGCGACCCAGGCGGCGCACTACTACCAGACCGCGTACGGCATGGAGCTGATCGCCTACAGCGGTCCCGAGACGGGCAACCGCGACCACAAGGCGTTCGTCCTCAAGAGCGGCTCGATCAAGTTCGTGCTCAAGGGCGGCGTCACGCCCGACAGCCCCCTGCACGACCACCACCGCAAGCACGGCGACGGCGTCGTCGACATCTCGCTCGAGGTGCCGGACGTCGACAAGTGCGTCGCGCAGGCCCGCGCGGCCGGTGCCACGGTGCTGCAGGAGCCGACCGACGTCAGCGACGAGCACGGCACCGTGCGCGTCGCCGCCATCGGCGCCTACGGCGACACCCGGCACAGCCTGGTGCAGCGCGGCACCTACACGGGTCCGTACCTGCCCGGCTACGTCGCCCGCACCAGCGGCTACGTCAAGCGCCCGGGCGCGCCGAAGCGCATGTTCCAGGCGCTCGACCACGTCGTCGGCAACGTCGAGCTCGGCCGCATGGACGAATGGGTCACCTTCTACAACAAGGTCATGGGCTTCGTGAACATGGCCGAGTTCATCGGTGACGACATCGCCACCGACTACTCGGCCCTGATGAGCAAGGTCGTGGCCAACGGCAACCACCGGGTCAAGTTCCCCCTGAACGAGCCGGCCATCGCCAAGAAGAAGAGCCAGATCGACGAGTACCTCGAGTTCTACGACGGCCCAGGCGCCCAGCACCTGGCCCTGGCGACGAACGACATCATCGCCACCGTCGACGCCATGCGCGCCGAGGGTGTCGAGTTCCTCGACACGCCGGACTCGTACTACGAGGACCCCGAGCTGCGCGCCCGCATCGGCGAGGTGCGCGCGCCGATCGAGGAGCTGCAGAGCCGCGGCATCCTCGTCGACCGCGACGAGGACGGCTACCTGCTGCAGATCTTCACCAAGCCGGTCGGCGACCGGCCCACCGTGTTCTTCGAGCTGATCGAGCGGCACGGCTCTCTCGGCTTCGGCAAGGGCAACTTCAAGGCGCTGTTCGAGGCGATCGAGCGCGAGCAGGACCGCCGCGGCAACCTCTAGCCGCCACCCGCACGACCCAGCGCGCCCCCGGCCCATGCCGGGCCGGGGGCGCGTCCGCACCGACGAGGGGGAGACATGGCGAAGCAAGCCGACACCACGCCTGCGCTGCAGCGGGCGCTGGCAGCGGCCGGCAGCTTGAAGGCCGGCACCTGGGAGAGCGTCGAGGCGCTCGCCCTGCTGGCCGTGGAGGCGCAGGGACGCGCGGAGGGTGCCGGCCTGCTGGCCTCGGCCCGCGCCACGGCGTCCGGGCTGAAGCCGGGCACCTGGGACAGCGTGCGGGCCCTGGCGCTGCTGGCGCGCGCCGAGCGCGAGATCGCCGCGCAGGAGGACCCCCCGGCCTGAGTCAGCGCGCGAGACGCGCGTGCCGCCGGCCGTACCCGAGGTACACCACCAGCCCGACGACCATCCACACCAGGAACCGCAGCCAGGTCTCGACGCTGAGGTTCGTCATCAGGTACAGGCAGGCGAGCGCCGACACCACCGGCAGCACCGGCGACAGCGGCGTGCGGAACGGCCGCTCGAGGTCGGGCTTGGTGCGCCGCAGCACCGGGACGGCGATCGAGACCACCACGAAGGCGAACAGCGTCCCGATCGAGACCAGGTCGGCCAGCTCGGCCAGCGGGACGAGCGCGGCCAGCACCGCCACGAACAGCGTCGTCCCGATCGAGATGCGGTACGGCGTCCCGAAGCGCGGGTGCACCTGGCTGATCGACTTCGGCAGCAGCCCGTCACGGCCCATGGCGAACCCGATCCGGCCCATGGCGACGATGTCGACGAGGATCACCGACGTCAGCCCGGCCACCGCCGCGACCGACACCAGCGTCGAGGCCCAGCCGGCGCCCACGGCGTCGAACGCCTTGGCGATCGGCGCGCCCTCGTCGAGCTGGTCGTAGCGCACCATCCCCGTGACGACGAACGAGACGCCGACGTACAGCACCGTGGCGATGCCGAGGGTGCCGAGCAGGCCGAGCGGCAGGTCGCGCTTCGGCCGGCGGGTCTCCTCGCCGAGGTTCGCCACGGCCTCGAAACCGGTGTAGGCGAAGAAGACCACGGCCGCCGCGGTCAGCACGCCGCCGACGCCGAACGCCGTCGGCTCGATGCCGAAGAGGGCTCCGCTCAGGGTCTGCTTCACGCCGCTGCCGCCGCCCGCGCCCTGGGCCGGCGGCACGAAGGGCGTCAGGTTGCGACGGCTGACGAAGAAGGCGCCGGCCACCACGACGAACAGGCAGATCGCCACCTTGATGAACACCAGCACGTTGGTCACGCGGGCCGACTCGCGGATGCCGACCGTCGCGATCGTGCCGAGCACCAGGACGATCGCCGCCGCTCCGAGGTTGACGTGGGACGTCTCGCCGAAGGCCCACGTGGGCAGGCCGAACAGGTCCTGCAGGTACCCCGACCAGCCGCGCGCCACCACCGACGCGCCGAGGGCGAACTCGAGCACGAGGTCCCAGCCGATGATCCAGGCGAAGACCTCGCCGATCGTGGCGTACGCGTAGGTGTACGCGCTGCCGGCCGTGGGCACCGACGACGCGAGCTCGGCGTAGCAGAGAGCCGCGAGCAGGCTCACCACCCCGGCGACCACGAACGAGACGACGATCGCCGGGCCCGCGTGGTTCTTCGCCTCGACGCCGGTCAGGGTGAAGATGCCGGTGCCGATGACGATGCCGACCCCGAAGCCCATCAGGTCGACCGGGCCGAGGCGCTTGCGGAGCTTCCCGCTGGTGGCGCCGTGCTCGTCGCCGCTGCCCTCGTCGTCCGACTGCGCCAGCACGTCCTCAACCGGCTTGGTACGGGTGATGTCCATGTGCCGAACCTAGGGCCGGGCGGTCGGGGTGGCACGTCGAGCCTGGGACACTGACCGCGTGACGTCTCCCACCCCCGGCTGGTACCCCGATCCCTACGTGCAGCAGCAGATGCGCTGGTGGGACGGTGCCCGGTGGACCGAGGACACCTACGAGCGCACCGAGCCGGTCGGCTGGCCGGCGCCGGCCACGACCGCTGCGGCGTCCGGCGCCGACCGCCCCACCACGGACGACGGTGCCGCCCTCGCCGGCTGGTGGTCGCGCGCCGCGGCGCGGCTGCTCGACCTCGCCGTCACCGGGGTGCTGGCCTGGCTGGTCGGCTTCTCGCAGTCACGGGTCTTCCTCGGCTCGGTGGCCGACCAGCTCGACGCCGGCATGCGCGCGGCCGAGCAGGGCACCGACGCCCCGGCGTTCCAGTACGACCCCGCCACCATCAAGGCGCTCGCGATCCTGTCGCTGGTCTGGCTGGGCGTCACGCTCGTCTACGACCTGGTGTTCCTGCTCTGGCGGGCGGCCACGCCGGGCAAGCTGCTGCTGGGGCTCGTCGTCCGGCCGTGGGTGCCCGGACAACGGCTCACGGTGGGCGCCGTGCTGCTGCGCTGGCTCGGTTTCGAGGTCGGCACGTCGCTGCCGTACGTCGGCACGTTCTACCTGCTCGTCGACCTGCTGTGGCCGGTGCGCGACGCCCGGCGGCAGGCGTTGCACGACAAGTACGCCGGCACCTGCGTCGTCCGCAGGCGCTCGCCCGACGACAGGCGCTAGGGTCCGAGCGTCCGCTGTCCGTCGGGGGCGGCGACGGGACGCGAGGAGACGCACGTGCGGTTCGTGGGCAGGGGCAGGGGCGGGGTGCTCGCCGGGGGTGTCGCGACGGTCTCGGCGGTGGCGCTGGCCACGACGAGCGCGTGGGCGGCGGGTGCCACGGCGGGTTCGACCGGTGTCGGCGACCCGTACTACCCGACCTACGGCAACGGCGGGTACGACGTCGAGCAGTACGACATCTCGGTGCAGTACGAGCCGCGCACCGACGCGCTCAAGGGCCAGACCCGGGTCCTCGCCCGGACGACGCAGGCGCTCTCGCGCTTCGACCTCGACCTCGCGCTGCCCGCCAGCAAGGTGCTCGTCAACGGCGTGCCGGCGACGACGTCGACCAAGAACGGCACCGAGCTCGTCGTCACGCCGGCCCAGCCGCTGCGCAAGGGCGTCTACCTCACGGTCGACGTCACCTACGCCGGCCACCCGGGCTCGGTCGTGGCCGGCGGCTACGCGCCGTGGGTCAAGACCGCCGACGGCGCGGTGGCGGTCGGCGAGCCGCAGATCGCGGCCTGGTGGTTCCCGAGCAGCGACCACCCGCGCGACAAGGCGACCTACGACGTCCGGGTCGACGTGCCCAAGGGCGTCGAGGCGCTGAGCAACGGCTTCCTGCGCTCGCACACCAGCGGTCGTACCCGCGACGTCTGGTCGTGGCAGGAGACCAAGCCGATGGCGAGCTACCTGGCCTTCATGGCGGTCGGGCAGTTCGACATCACCAGCACCACCACCGCCTCGGGGCTGCCGGTCGTCACGGCCGTCGCGTCGCACGGCGGCAGCGAGGGCACGTACGCCAAGGGCGACCTCGCGCGCACCGGCGAGGTCATCGACTGGCACGCCAGCCAGTGGGGTCCCTACCCGTTCGACATCACCGGCGGCGTCGCCCCGGCCGCGGACTTCGGCTTCGCGCTCGAGAACCAGACCCGGCCGGTCTACACGCGCGGCTTCTGGCACGACGGCCCGAACATCTACGTGATCGTCCACGAGCAGGCGCACCAGTGGTACGGCGACTCGGTGTCGGTCGACGCGTGGAAGAACATCTGGCTGAACGAGGGGTTCGCCAGCTTCGCCGAGTGGCGCTGGTCCGAGACGCACGGCGACGGCTCGGCGGCCTCGCTGTTCGCGTCGTACTACGCCAGCAACCCGGCGTCCTCGTCCTTCTGGACCGTGAAGATCGGCGACCCCGGCCGCGACAACGAGTTCGACGGCGCCGTCTACGACCGCGGCGCCATGGCGCTGCAGGCGCTGCGCACCCGCCTCGGCGACACCGACTTCTTCCAGGTCATGCGCGACTGGCCGGTGCAGCACCGCTACAGCACCGGCACCATCGCGCAGTTCCAGGACCTCGCCGAGCAGGTGTCGGGCCAGGACCTCGCGTCGTTCTTCGACCACTGGCTGTACCAGCCGACGCGCCCCGCGGCCACGGCCGAGAACGGTTTCCCGTCGGCGCTGCAGGCCGCAGCGGCCCAGCGCTCCGACCGCTCGGTCGCGGCCCGCGCGCCGCGGTCGCGCGCGAAGATCGACGCCGTGCACCGCGAGCTGGTGCGCCAGGCGCGCGCCGCGGGCGTCGCGCGCTGATCGAGGACTAGCCGGCGCTGGCGGCCGGCCGGATCGTCCCGGTGACCTCACCGAGGGCGATCCGGCCGCCGCCGGTGCCCGGGGCGGTGGCCCGCAGGACGACGGTGTCGCCGTCCTCGAGGAACCCGCGGGTCGAGCCGTCGGCCAGGGTGATCGGCTCGGTGCCGTTCCAGGTCAGCTCGAGCAGCGAACCGCGCTGGTCGACGTCCGGGCCCGACACCGTGCCGCTCGCGAACAGGTCGCCCGTGCGCAGGCTGGCGCCGTTGACGGTCAGGTGGGCGAGCATCTGCGCGGGCGACCAGTACATCGTCGAGAACGGCGGGCGGCTGACCACCTGACCGCCGAACTCGACCTCGATCGCGAGGTCGTAGCCGGGCAGGTCGTCGCCGCGCAGGTAGGGCAGCGGCGGCGGCTGCTGCTCGGGCAGCGCCGTGCGGGCCGCGGCGAGCGCGTCGAGCGGCGTGACCCAGGCCGAGACGCTCGTGGCGAACGACTTGCCGAGGAACGGGCCGAGCGGCACGTACTCCCAGGCCTGCACGTCGCGCGCGCTCCAGTCGTTGAGCAGGACGACGCCGAAGACGTGGTCGGCGAACGCGTCGGCCGTCACCGGTGTGCCCAGCTCGCTCGGCGTCCCGACGACGAACCCGACCTCGGCCTCGATGTCGAGGCGCACGCTCGGGCCGAAGACCGGCGCGGCGTCGGACGGCGCCTTGCGCTGCCCGCTCGGCCGGACGACGTCCGTGCCCGAGACGACGACCGTGCCCGCGCGGCCGTGGTACCCGATCGGCAGGTGCTTCCAGTTCGGCGTCAGCGCGTCGCCGTCCGGGCGGAAGATGCGGCCGACGTTGGTGGCGTGGTGCTCGCTGGCGTAGAAGTCGACGTAGTCGGCGACCTCGAAGGGCAGGTGCAGCCGGACGTCGTCGAGCGGCAGCAGGTGGGTGCCGACGAGGTCGGCGTTGGCCTCCTGGCCGAGCAGGTCGACCAGCCAGGTGCGCACGGCGGTCCAGCGCGCGCGGCCCAGCGCCAGGAACGAGTTCAGCGTCGGCTGCGCGAAGACCGGCGCCTCCTCGAGCCCGTCGGCAGCGGCGACCGTCGCGACGTCCAGCACCTGGTCGCCGACGCGCACGCCGACCCGCGGCTCCTCGTCGCCGGTGGAGAAGACGCCGAACGGCAGGTGGTCGACGCCGTAGGGGGAGTCGGCGGGCAGGTCGACAGCGCTCACGGGGTGGCCTCCTGGTGCTGGTCGCGCGGGTGCGGGTCGTCGAGCAGGGCCTCGAGCTCGGTGATCGGGTCTGTGACGCCGCAGCAGCCGAACGACACGAAGGTCGCGCGCAGCGCGTCGACCTGGCCGGCGTCCAGCGCCCTCAGACCGCGACGCAGCACGTCGGCGTCGCGCTCGGCGAGCATCGCCGCGACGGCCTCTGGCGAGCCGCCGGACGTCGCCACCGACGTCGCCAGCGACGTCGCCAGCAGGACGCCCGCCAGCCCGTGCTGCAGCATCACGCCCTCGCCCGGCACGTCGACCTCGGTGCGCAGCGCGTGGTGCAGCCCGGCGGTCAGCTTGACCCGCAGCGCCCGCTCGCGCGCGCCCACGAGGAACCGCGCCAGGACGTCGTCGGCGGGCACGTCGTCCGGGGACAGGCCGCCGGTGCGCAGCTTGGCCCGGCAGCCCGCGGCCAGCACCGCGTCGAGGTCGTCGTCGAGGTGCTCGCGGCGCACCTCCAGCCAGACCGGCACGCCGACCTCGACGACGGGCCGCAGCGTGATCGGGTCGCTGACCGGCAGCTCGAGGCCGACCACCTCGGCGCGCTCGTCGCGACCGAGCTGCTCGACGGCGGTCGGCAGGGACGACGGGTCGCTGCCGGGGCGCACCACGAGCGCCACCCGCAGGCGCTCGCCCGGGCTCAGCAGCGCGGCGGCCGCGGCCGCGTCGGTCGAGCGCAGCAGCAGCGGTCCGACGCAGGGCGCGTACGGTGCGGCGCGGTGCTCGCGGTGCTCGGCGACCGCCTGCGGGAGCGGGGCGTTGCCCGGTGGGAACACCGCGGCGTCGTCGACCAGCGCGCGCAGCAGACCGGCGGCGGTTGACATGCCCGCACGGTAGCGCAACCGTGACGGGTGACAGGACGCCGACGTCCGGTTATCGGACGCGCGTGACCGGTGGGCCGGGTGCCCGCCGCAGAGAGGAGCCGGTCGTGGCGCACTACCGCAGCGTGGGCGAGATCCCGCCCAAGCGGCACACGCAGTTCCGTCGTCCCGACGGCCAGCTGTACGCCGAGGAGCTGATGGGCGAGGAGGGCTTCTCGTCCGACTCGTCGCTGCTGTACCACCGCGAGATCCCGTCGGCGATCGTCGACTCGCGGCCGTGGGACATGGCCGAGCTGAAGACGCACGCGAACTTCCCGCTGCGCCCGTTCCACTTCAAGCTCCACGACCTGTTCCCCGGCGAGGACGAGGAGGCGGCCTGGCGCGGCGTCGACGTCGTCCGCGGTCGCCGGCTGGTGCTCGGCAACGGCGACGTGCGGATCTCGTACGCGGTCAGCGACACGCCGTCCCCCTACTACCGCAACGCGATCGGCGACGAGTGCGTCTACGTCGAGTCGGGCGAGGGCGTGCTCGAGACGATGTTCGGCGAGCTGCCGTTCCGCGGCGGCGACTACGTGATGATCCCGCGCGCCACGGTGCACCGCTGGGTGCCGGGCGACGTCGCGCAGCACGGCCCGGTGCGCGCGTACTGCATCGAGGGCAACAGCCACATCGCGCCGCCCAAGCGGTACCTGTCCAAGTACGGCCAGTTCCTCGAGCACAGCCCGTACTGCGAGCGCGACCTGCACCCGCCGACCGCGCCGCTGCTCGTCGAGGGCACGGACGTCGAGGTCTACACCAAGCACCGCGGCCACGGCGCTCACGGCATCGTCGGCAGCGTCGTCGTCCACGCCACCCACCCGTTCGACGTCGTGGGCTGGGACGGCTGCATGTACCCGTACACGTTCAACGTCGAGGACTACGAGCCCATCACCGGCCGCATCCACCAGCCGCCGCCGGTGCACCAGGTCTTCGAGGGCTGGAACTTCGTCATCTGCAACTTCGTGCCGCGCAAGGTCGACTACCACCCGCTCGCGGTGCCGGTGCCGTACTACCACTCCAACGTCGACAGCGACGAGGTGATGTTCTACTGCGGCGGCGACTACGAGGCCCGCAAGGGCAGCGGCATCGGGCAGGGCTCGATCTCGTTGCACCCCGGGGGTCACAGCCACGGACCGCAGCCCGGCGCGGTGGAGCGCGCGCTCGGCAAGGAGTACTTCGACGAGCTGGCCGTGATGGTCGACACCTTCCGTCCGCTCGAGCTCGGCGAGGGGGCCATGGCGAGCGACGACGGCGCCTACGCGTGGAGCTGGTCCGGCGGCCGGCGCGACGGCTGATGATCGAGGTCCTCGACCGCTCGCAGCTCGCCCGCGCCCGCGAGACCGGTGCGCTGGTCGGCCGCATCCTGCACACCCTGCGCGGGCGCGTGACGGTCGGCACGAACCTGCTGGACGTCGACCGCTGGGCCCGCGAGATGATCGACGACGCGGGGGCGGACTCCTGCTACGTCGACTACGCCCCGGCGTTCGGCCGCGGCCCGTTCGGCCACCACATCTGCACGTCGGTCAACGACGCGGTGCTGCACGGCCTCCCGCACGACTACGCCCTCGCCGACGGCGACCTGCTCAGCCTCGACCTCGCGGTGTCGACCGGCGGGGTGGCGGCCGACGCGGCGATCAGCTTCGTGGTGGGCCCGACGCAGCCGGCCGAGAGCCTGCGGCTCGTCGAGACCACCGAGCGCGCGCTGGCGGCGGGCATCGCGGCCGCGCGGCCGGGCGCGCGGGTCGGCGACCTCTCGCACGCCATCGGCGGCGTGCTCGGCGCGGCCGGGTACCGCATCAACACGCAGTTCGGCGGTCACGGCATCGGCTCGACGATGCACCAGGACCCGCACGTCTCGAACACCGGCCGACCGGGTCGCGGCTACCCGCTGCGCCCGGGCCTGCTCCTGGCGCTCGAGCCGTGGGTCATGGCCGACACCGACCAGCTCGTCACGGACCGCGACGGGTGGACGCTGCGCAGCGCCACCGGCTGCCGCACGGCGCACACCGAGCACACCGTCGCGATCACGGACGACGGCGCCGAGGTGCTCACCCTGCCGCCGTCCGGCGACCCACAGAGCTGACGGACGCCGTTCACCGGTTCGTCGGTCGCTGCCAGGTCCGGACGTCGGCGGGCTGTTGTACGGTGCGTGCCGTCCTGGTGTGATCCGCCGGTTTCGCCCCTGTTCGTGGAGGTCCTCGTGTCGTCGTCACCGTCCCCGCAGACCCCGACCGAGAGCACCGGTGACGCCCTGCGTCGGCGCACCGTCCTGGGCGGCGCCACCGCCGCAGGGGTGCTCGCCGCCGCCGGCTGGACGGCGGCCCCGGCCTCCGCGCACGGCCGCGGCCACGGTCACCAGCACCCGTCCCGCACCGCGCGGCTGACGATCATGGGCACCACCGACCTGCACGGCAACGGCCTGAACTGGGACTACTTCAAGGACGCCGAGTACGACGACGCGGCGCACAACGACATCGGCCTGGCCAAGATCTCGACGCTCGTCACCGCGCAGCGCCGGATGGCACGGGGGCGGCAGACCCTGCTGCTCGACGCGGGGGACACGATCCAGGGCACGCCGCTGGCCTACTACTTCGCCAAGATCGACCCGATCACCCAGGGCCACGTGCACCCGATGGCCGCCGCCATGAACCGCATCGGCTACGACGCAGCTGCCCTGGGCAACCACGAGTTCAACTACGGGCTCGACGTCCTGCACGCCTTCCAGCGCCAGCTGCGCTTCCCGCTGCTCGGCGCCAACGCGGTCGACGCGCGCACCCACCAGCCGGCGTTCCCGCCCTACGCGATCAAGAAGGTCGACGTCGGGCACGGCCGGGCGGTCAAGGTCGGCATCCTCGGCCTGACCAACCCCGGCATCGCGATCTGGGACAAGGCCAACGTCGAGGGCAAGCTCGCCTTCCCCGGTCTGGTCGAGCAGGCGAAGATCTACGTCCCCAAGCTGCGCAAGCTCGGCGCTGAGGTGGTCGTCGTGGCGGCGCACTCCGGCGCCGACACCTCGTCGTCCTACGGCGACGCGCTGCCCTACCCCGAGAACGCCGCCACCCTGGTCGCCGAGCAGGTGCCGGGCATCGACGCGATCCTGGTCGGCCACGCGCACGTCGAGATCCCCGAGCGCCGGGTGAAGAACAAGACCACCGGGCAGGAGGTGGTCCTCACCGAGCCGCTGCGCTGGGGCATGCGGCTCAGCGTCATCGACATCGACCTGGCGTGGGAGCACGGCCGCTGGACCGTGGTCGGCCGCCACTCGCAGGTGCTCAACAGCAACACGGTCGAGGCCGACCCGGCCGTGGTGGCGCTGCTGAAGAAGGACCACGAGACCGTGCGCACGTACGTCAACTCGGTGGTCGCGCAGAACGTCACGGCCATGTCGGCCGCCACGGCGCGGTACGAGGACGTCGCCGCCATCGACCTGATCAACCTGGTGCAGGCCGAGACGGTCAAGACCGCGCTGGCGGGCACGCCGCAGGCCGACCTGCCGGTGCTATCCATCGCGGCGCCGTTCAACCGCGAGGCCGCCATCCCGGCCGGCGACGTCACCGTGCGCGACGTCGCCGGGCTGTACATCTACGACAACACCCTGCTGGGCGTCACGATGAGCGGTTCCGAGATCAAGGACTACCTCGAGTTCTCGGCGCAGTACTTCAAGGCCCAGACCAGCCCCGGGCCGGTCGCGGCCGATGCCGTGACGAACGCGCCCACGGCCACGGCGCCGAACGGCACGCCCGACTACAACTACGACATCATGGGCGGCCTCGACGCCTCGCTGACGTACGACCTCGACCTCGCGAAGCCGGTCGGCTCGCGAGTCGTCGGGCTGGCGTACGACGGCACGCCGGTCGCGGCCGGCCAGCAGTTCGTGGTGGCGATCAACAACTACCGGCAGTCCGGCGGCGGCAACTTCCCGCACACGACCACCGCGCCGGTCGTCTACAACCGGCAGGTCGAGATCCGCCAGCTGCTCATCGACTGGGCCACGGCCAAGGGCACGATCGACGCCTCGACGTTCGCCTCGGTCGACTGGCGCCTCGTGGTGGACGGCACGCCGATGACCATCACGGCCTGACGGTCGCCTCGCCCTCCAGCACGACCCCGGCCGCGCGCAGCTCGTCCAGCGCGCGGCCGGTCGTCTGCTCGGCCACGCCGGCCGTGAGGTCCAGCAGCACGCGCGTCGTGAAGCCCTCGCGGACGGCGTCCAGCGCGGTCGCCCGCACGCAGTGGTCGGTGGCGATGCCGACGACGTCCACGGTGCCGACGGCGCGCTCGCGCAGCCACACCGCCAGCGGGACGTCGACCCCGCCCTCGGTCGTGCTGCCCTCGAAGCCCGAGTAGGCCGCGGCGTGTGCGCCCTTGCGGAACACCGCGGCCAGCGCCTCGCGCGGCACCGCCGCGTGCAGGTCGGCGCCGTGGGTGTCGGCCGTGCAGTGCCGCGGCCAGCTGTCGACGAAGTCGGGGTCGTCGCTGAAGTGCGCGCCCGGGTCGACGTGCCAGTCCTGCGTCGCGACGACGTGCCGGTAGGCGTTGTCGCGCAGCAGGTCTGCGATCGCGTTGGCCACGTCGGCGCCACCGGCGACGGCGAGCGAACCGCCCTCGCAGAAGTCGTTCTGGACGTCGACGACCACCAGGGCGTCGGCCGGCTCGAGGGTGCTCACGGCTGCTCCTGCTCGTAGCGGGTGGGGATCGCGGGCTCGCCGCGCGAGAGCTGCAGGGCCACGGGTGGGAGGGCGGCGCGCGAGGTGGCGTGCCGCTCGCGCGCGGTCTCGAGCGGCTCGCGGCCCACGACCTCGCCGTCGCGCACCAGCGGCACCAGCAGCGCGCGGTCGTCGCCGTCGTCCACCGGCTGGCGGCCGATCCCGATCACCTCGGCCTGGTCGACGCCGTCCGGACCGCGGCGGCGCAGGGCCCACTTGCGACCGGCGATGCTCACCTTGTCCTTGCTGTTCTTGGCGACGCCGACCATCGTGCCGTCGGCGCTCTCGCGGGCGACGAGCTTGTAGACGAGGCCGGCGGTGGGCGCGCCCGAGCCGGTCACGAGCGAGGTGCCGACGCCATACACGTCGACGGGGGCGGCCGCCAGCGCCGCGATGGCGTGCTCGTCGAGGTCGCTGGTGACGACGATGCGGGTGCCGGTGGCGCCGAGGTCGTCGAGCTGGCGGCGCACCTCGCGCGCCTGCACGAGCAGGTCGCCCGAGTCGAGCCGGACGGCGCCGAGCCCGGGCCCGGCCACCTCGACCGCGGTGCGGACGGCGGACGTGACGTCGTAGGTGTCGACCAGCAGCGTGGTGCCGGCGCCCAGGCTCGCGACCTGCGCCGCGAACGCCGCGCGCTCGTCGTCGTGCAGCAGCGTGAAGGCGTGCGCGCTGGTGCCGGCGGTCGGGACGCCGTGCTCGCGCCCGGCCTCGAGGTTGCTGCTGGTCGCGAAGCCCGCGACGTACGCCGCTCGCGACGCGGCCACGGCGGCCCGCTCGTGCGTGCGCCGCGAGCCCATCTCGATGCACGGCCGGCCCGCGGCGGCGGCGGTCATGCGGCTCGCCGCGGCCGCCACGGCGCAGTCGTGGTTCAACACGCTCAGCACCAGCGTCTCGAGCAGGACCGCCTCGGCGAAGGTGCCCTCGACCACGAGCAGCGGCGACCCCGGGAAGAAGCACTCGCCCTCGGCGTACCCCCAGACCGACCCGGTGAACCTCCACTGCCGCAAGGTGTCCAGCGTCTCGGCGTCGACGACGTCCGCGAGCGCCTCGAGCTCGGGCTCGCCGAAGCGGAACTGCTCGAGCGCGTCGAGCAGGCGGCCGGTGCCGGCCACGACGCCGTAGCGGCGGCCGTCGGGGAGGCGGCGCGCGAAGACCTCGAAGACGCAGCGCCGGTGGGCGGTGCCGCTGCGCAGGGCGGCCTGCAGCATGGTGAGCTCGTAGTGGTCGGTCAGCAGGGCCGTGCTCGGCGACGTCACCCGCCCGAGCCTAGGAGCGCCGTGCCGGGTCTGCCAGCACTGCCTATCCTGGGGCCGTGGTCACGTCGCCGGTCGAGCTGGACGAACCGCGGCAGGCGCAGGACGCCGACGTCGCGCGTCCGTGGGTCACCCTCGTGTGGAACGACCCGGTCAACCTGATGTCGTACGTGACCTACGTGTTCCAGTCCTACTTTGGCTACACCCGCGCCAAGTCCGAGCGTCTGATGCTCGACGTGCACCAGAAGGGGCGTGCGGCCGTGGCGCACGGCGACCGCGAGGAGATGGAGCGGCACGTGGAGGCGCTGCAGGGCTTCGGGCTGTGGGCGACGATGCAGAAGGACGACTAGTGGCGCGCGGCTTCAAGCGGGCGCGGCACGGCGTGCGGGCCAAGCTCGACGACCACGAGCGCGCGCTGCTGGCGCACCTGCTGGTCGAGGTCCACGAGATGCTGGACGACGGGCCGGACGTCGAGACCGACCCGCTCGCGGTGATGGTGGGCATCGGCACGGCGGTCGACCCGCCGTCCGACCCCGCGGTCGCCCGGCTGCTGCCCGACGCGCACCGCGACGACCCGGACGCGTCGGCGGAGTTCCGGCGGTACACCGAGGCCGGGCTGCGGGCGCGCAAGCGCGAGGGGCTCGAGGTCGCGCGGCGCTCGCTCGGGCGCGACGGCACGCTGCACCTGGACGACGACGAGGCGCGCGCGTGGGTGGTGGCGCTGACCGACGTCCGGCTGGTGCTCGCGTCGCGCCTGGGGCTCGAGACGGACGACGACCACGAGCGGCTGCTCGCCGTGGCCGAGGCGGAGGCGGCCGAGCTCGCGGAGGCGGAGGAGGGCGAGCCGTCGTCCGTCGGCGGCGTGGCCTTCATGCTCGAGATCTACGACTTCCTGACCTGGCTCCAGGAGACCCTGGTCGAGGCCCTCATGGCCCCCCTCCCCACCGACTGACGCGCCCCCGCTCACCCAACCCCCGCGACTGCTAGGGCACCTTCTTGGGAGTTCGCCCCCACCGGGCGGCTGGAAGGGGCGAACTCTCAGGAAGGTGCCCTGACCAGGGTGCCGGGGATGCGCTGTTGCCACGATCACAGGGCGGTGGCGTGGGGTGGAGGCACCGCCGACCGTAGGCTCAGGGCCGTGGCAGACGCTCCGATCGGCATCTTCGACTCCGGCTACGGCGGGCTCACCGTCGCGCGCGCGGTGCTCGACCAGCTGCCGCACGAGCCGGTGCTCTACATGGGCGACACCGCCCGCCAGCCCTACGGCCCGCGCCCGATCGCGCAGGTGCGCGAGTACGCGATCGAGTGCCTCGACGAGCTGGTCGACCAGGGCGTCAAGCTGCTCGTCATCGCCTGCAACAGCGCGAGTGCCGCGGTGCTGGGCGACGCGCGGGAGCGGTACGACGTCCCGGTGGTCGAGGTGATCCGGCCGGCCGTGCGCCGTGCCGCCGCTGCCAGCCGTACCGGGCACGTCGGCGTCGTCTGCACCCAGGCCACGAAGACCTCCGGTGCGTACGAGGACGCCTTCGCCGCCGCCCCTCACCTCAAGGTCACCACCCGCGCCTGCCCGCGGTTCGTCGAGTTCGTCGAGGCCGGAGTCACCGGCGGTCCCGAGCTGCTCGCCGTCGCGCACGAGTACCTCGACCCGGTGGTGGCGGCCGGCGTCGACACCCTGATCCTCGGCTGCACGCACTACCCGCTGCTCACCGGCGTCATCTCCTACGTGGTGGGCGACCTCGTCACCCTCGTCAGCAGCGCCGAGGAGACCGCCAAGGACGTGTACCGCCAGCTCGTCGCGCACGACCTGGCCCGTCCCGACGACCTGCCGCCGCCGGTGCACCGGTTCGAGACGACGGGCGACCCCGAGCGGTTCGCCGAGCTCGGACGACGGTTCCTCGGCCCGGAGATCTCGCCGGCCCAGCTGGTGGGGGCGGTCCGATGAGGCTCACCGTCGTGGGCTGCTCCGGCTCGATGCCCGGCCCGCGGTCGGCCGCGTCGTGCTACCTGGTCGAGGTCGAGGGCGACGAGCGCACCTGGCGGGTGCTGCTCGACCTCGGCAGCGGCTCGCTCGGGCCGCTGCAGCAGCACGTCGACCCGATGCAGCTCGACGCCGTGCTGCTCAGCCACCTGCACGCCGACCACTGCCTCGACCTGTGCGGGCTCTACGTAATGCTGAAGCACTCGCCGGTCGGCCCGCAGCCTCGGCCTCGGATCCCGGTCTACGGGCCGCAGGGCACGGGGGAGCGGCTGGCCCGGGCCTACGACCTGCCGGCCGACCCCGGCATGAGCGGCGAGCTCGACGTCCGGTGCTGGCACGACGGCGAGGCGGTGCAGGTCGGCCCGCTGACGATCACACCGGTGCGGGTCAACCACCCGGTCGAGGCGTACGGCCTGCGGCTCGAGCACGAGGGCACGGTGCTGGCCTACACCGGTGACACCGACGCGTGCTCGGCGCTCGAGCCGCTGTGCCGCGACGCCGACGTCGTGCTGGCCGACTCGGCGTTCGTCGACGGCCGGGACGACGTCGAGGGCGTGCACCTGAGCGGACGACGGGCGGCCGAGGCCGCGGTCGCCGCCGGCGGGGTCAAGCGTCTGGTGCTCACGCACCTGCCGCCCTGGAACGACCCGGAGGTCGTCGTCGCCCAGGCCCGGGAGGCGTGGGACGGCCCGCTGGACGTCGCGCGTCCGGGGCTCGTGCTCGACCTCTAGCCTGAGGCCATGGTTCCCGATCCCCAGTCCGCTGCCGCGCGCGTCGACGGCCGCCAGCCCGACGAGCTGCGGCCCGTCACCATCACCCGCGGGTGGCTCGACCACGCCGAGGGCAGCGTGCTCGTCGAGTTCGGCAAGACCCGCGTGCTGTGCGCGGCGTCGTTCACGGCGGGTGTGCCGCGCTGGCGCAAGGGCAGCGGCCTGGGCTGGGTGACGGCCGAGTACGCGATGCTGCCGCGCTCGACGAACACCCGCAGCGACCGTGAGTCGGTCAAGGGGCGCATCGGCGGCCGCACCCACGAGATCAGCCGCCTCGTCGGGCGCAGCCTGCGGGCCGTGATCGACACCAAGGCGTTGGGGGAGAACACGATCGTCCTCGACTGCGACGTGCTGCAGGCGGACGGCGGGACCCGCACCGCCGCCATCACCGGCGCCTTCGTGGCGCTGGCCGACGCCGTCGAGGACGCCCGCGCCAAGGGACTGGTCGCCAAGAACGCCCAGCCGCTCAGCGGTTCGGTCGCGGCCGTGAGCGTCGGCGTCGTGCAGGGCCGCCCGGTGCTCGACCTCTGCTACGAGGAGGACGTCACCGCCGACACCGACATGAACATCGTCATGACCGGCGAGGGCGGCTACGTCGAGGTGCAGGGCACGGCCGAGGGCGCGACCTTCGACCGCGCGCTGCTCGACGGCCTGCTCGACCTGGGCGCCGTCGGCTGCGCCGAGCTCACCCGCCTGCAGCGCGCCGCGCTCGAGGCGGCGCGGTGACCACGCAGCCGACCGCGCCCGAGGGCGCGCGCCTGGTGCTGGCGACGCACAACGAGCACAAGGTCGTCGAGCTGCGCGAGATCCTGGCCGACGTCGTCCGCGAGCGCGGGCTGGACGTCGACCTCGACCGCGCGGTCGTCGGCGTCGACGCGTTCCCCGGCGTCGAGGAACCGGTCGAGGACGGCACGACCTTCGCCGCCAACGCCCTGATCAAGGCGCACGCGGTGAGCCGGGCCACCGGGCTGCCGGCGCTCGCGGACGACTCGGGCCTCGCCGTCGACGTCCTGGGTGGCGCGCCGGGCAGCTTCTCGGCGCGCTGGTCGGGCCGCACCGACCTGCCGCGAGCGGAGAAGGACCGCGCCAACCTCGACCTGCTGCTGGCCCAGCTCTCCGACGTCCGTGACGAGGACCGCGCGGGCGGGTTCGTCTGCGCTGCAGCGCTCGTGACGCCCGACGGCACCGAGCACGTCGAGCACGGCGAGGTGCGCGGCACCATCGAGCGCGCACCCCGCGGCACCAACGGGTTCGGCTACGACCCGGTGCTGCTGGTCGACGGCGGGCGCACGCTGGCCGAGCACTCCAACGCCGAGAAGAACGCGATCAGCCACCGGGGCAACGCGTTGCGCGCCATCGCGCCGCGCGTGGTCGACGTCCTCGTCGAGGACGTCACCGCTCGGTAAGGTCGACCGACTCGGGTGGCCGCACCGCGCATGTGATGCTGGTGGGGTGAGCGAGCAACACCCCACCGGACGACGGCAGCTGGCCTGGTCGGCCCTGCTGGGCGTCGTCGCGGGCGCGCTGACCGTCGGCGTGGCCGAGCTGGTCGCGGCGCTCCTCGAGCGGGCCGGTCGCGCGGGCGGCACGCCGTCGCCGGTGATCGCCCTCGGCGGGGCGTTCATCGACCGCACGCCGCCGTGGCTCAAGGACCTCGCGGTCTCGACGTTCGGCACCCACGACAAGACCGCGCTGCTCACCGGCATCGCCGTCGTGGTGGTGCTGCTGGCCGCGCTGGCGGGCGTGCTGGCGGCGCGGCACCGGCTGGCCGGGCTGTTCGTCGTCGTCGTGCTCGCCGCCGTCGCCGGTGCGGCCGTGCTGAGCCGGCCGCACGCGTCGTCCCTCGACGTCGTGCCGACGGTGCTGGGCGCGATCGCCGGCCTCGCGCTGCTGACGCGGCTGCTCGACCGCTGGGAACGGGCCGAGGGCGAGCACGCCGCACCGATCGACGCGGCGTTCGACCGCCGCTCGTTCCTCAGCGTGCTGATCGGCTCGTCGGCGATCGCCGTCCTCGCCGGGGCCGGGTCGCAGCTGGTCGCCCACGCGGCGCGCGCGGTGCAGTCGAGCCGGGCCGCGCTGCAGCTGCCCGCGGCGACGGGCGCCGGGCCGACGGCGCAGGAGCTGGGCGACCTGGGGCTCGACGGGTTGAGCGCCTTCGTCACGCCGCCCGAGCAGTTCTACCGGATCGACACCGCGCTCTCGGTGCCCCAGGTCGAGCCCGGCACCTGGCGGCTGCGGATCCACGGCATGGTCGAGCAGGAGCTCGAGATCACCTTCGACGACCTGTTGGCGCTGCCGATGGTCGACCGCCTGACGACCCTCACCTGCGTCTCGAACGAGGTGGGCGGCGACCTGGTCGGCAACCAGGTGTGGCGCGGCCACCTGCTGCGCGAGCTGCTCGCCCGGGTGCGGCCGACGTCCGGCGCCGACATGGTGCTCTCGACCAGCGCGGACGGCTGGACCGCCGGCACCCCGCTCGAGGCGCTCACCGACCCCGACCGCGACGCGCTGCTGGCCGTCGCGATGGGCGGCCAGCCGCTGCCGGTCGAGCACGGCTTCCCGGTGCGGATGGTGGTGCCGGGGCTGTACGGCTACGTGTCGGCGACCAAGTGGGTGGTCGACCTCGAGGTGACGCGCTTTGACCAGGCCGAGGGCTACTGGACGCCGCGCGGCTGGTCGGCGCGCGGGCCGGTCAAGACCGAGTCGCGCATCGACGTCCCGCGCGACGGGTCGAAGGTGGCCGCGGGCAAGGTCGCCGTGGCGGGTGTCGCCTGGGCGCAGCACCGCGGGGTCGAGGCGGTCGAGGTGCGCGTCGACGAGGGCCCGTGGCAGCCGGCCCGGCTCGGCGACGGCGGCACCATCGACACCTGGAAGCAGTGGGTCTTCGAGTGGGAGGCGCCGCGCGGCGACCACACGCTGCAGGTGCGCGCCACCGACCGCACCGGCGCGGCGCAGACCGGAGAGCAGGCTCCGCCAGCACCGGACGGCGCCACCGGCTGGCACACGGTCGACGTCAGCGTGACCTGACACCCATCCGCCCGGACGACGGCGCCGAAGCACCAGCACACGGAGCCCCGTCGTCCTCCCGCGGCGGGGCTCCGCGCTGCTCCGGCCCATCCGCGGGGCCCGCCGCGACGAACCCTGCGCATGACGTCCCTGCGAGAGCGACTCCTCCCCGAGACCCCCGCCGACCGTGCGCGCCCCGCGTGGTGGCTGGCGGCGCTGGCCGGGCTCGTCGCCGGCGCCGTGACCGTCGGCGTGGGCGAGCTGCTCGCCGCGCTGATGCTCGTCACCGGCTTCGGCAGCGGCCAGGGCAGCCCGGTGCTGGCGGTGGGCGACGCCTTCGTCGACCGCACCCCCGGCCCGCTCAAGGACTTCGCGGTGCGCACGTTCGGAGAGAACGACAAGCTCGTGCTGCTGGCCTCGATCGGCGCCGTGCTCGTCGTCCTGGCGCTCGCGGCCGGGCTGGTCGCGCGCCGCCGGCTCGAGGCGGGCCTCGCCGTCGTCGTGGTCCTCGGACTGGTGGCGCTGGGCGCGGTGGTCACGCGTCCGAGCGCGAGCCCGGTCGACGTCCTGCCGACGCTCGTCGGCACGGTGCTCGGGCTGCTGACCCTGCGCTCGCTGTTCGTCCGCCCGGCCACCCCGGACGGCGGGTGGAGCCGGCGCACGTTCCTGACCGGGGCGGGCGCAGCTGGTGCGGTCGCTGTCGTCGGCGGCGGTGGTTCGCGGCTGCTGCAGAGCACCTTGGGCGGCGTCGAGGACTCGCGGGCCGCGGTGAAGCTGCCGAAGCCGGCCGAGCCCCTGCAGCTGCCGAACGGCGTCCAGCTGCCGGTCGACGGCATCACGCCCTGGCGCACCGACCCCGCGCGCTTCTACCGTGTCGACACCGCGCTGCGCCTGCCGCAGATCCGCACGCAGGACTGGCGGCTGCGGGTGCACGGGCGGGTCGGCCGCGAGCTGACCATCAGCTACGACGAGCTGGTCCGCAAGCCGCTCGTCGAGCGCGCCATCACGCTGACCTGCGTCTCGAACGAGGTCGGCGGCAAGCTGGCCGGCAACGCCGTCTGGCTCGGCTACCCCGTGGCCGACCTGCTGAAGGACCTGGACGTCGACCCGTCGGCCGACATGGTGCTGTCGACCTCGGACGACGGCATGACGATCTCGACCCCTCTGACCAACCTGACGCAGGGGCGCGACGCGCTGCTGGCGATCGCGATGAACGGCGAGCCGCTGCCGGTGCAGCACGGCTTCCCGGTGCGCATGGTCGTCCCCGGCCTGTACGGCTACGTGTCGGCGACGAAGTGGGTCACGGACCTGAAGGTGACGCGCTTCGCCGACGACGAGGCGTACTGGACCCCGCGCGGGTACAGCGCGAAGGCGCCGATCAAGGCGTCGTCGCGCATCGACGTCCCGCGCTCGTTCGCGCAGCTCAAGGCCGGCAAGAACGCGGTCGCGGGCGTCGCGTGGGCGCAGACCAAGGGCGTCAAGACCGTGCAGGTGCGGGTCGACCGCGGCCAGTGGCAGGACGCCCGCCTGGCCGAGGTGCCGGGCAAGAACACCTGGGTGCAGTGGGTCTACGAGTGGGACGCGCCCGCCGGCAACCACACGCTGGAGTGCCGCCTGGTCGACGGCGAGGGCAACGCCCAGGTCGAGGAGCGCGCCTCCATCCGTCCGAACGGCACGAGCGGGCTGGACTCCAAGAACGTGACCGTCTCGTGACCACTCCTGCGGGGAAGTTGACCAATCCGCGGCGCGGTCGACCCCGAACCACCCTCAGCGGCGGGGAACACCCGCTGGCAGGACACACCCGAGGGAGAACGCTGACATGAAGCCCCGTCTCGCACTGACCGTCACCGCTGTGGGGGTCGCGCTCGCGGCGTCCGCGTGCGGCAGCAGCACCGACGACGCCGGGAGCTCGACGTCGTCCTCCACCTCCTCGAGCTCGAGCTCGTCGATGGCCTCCACGCCCTCCGACGACGCGATGGCGTCGGGCATGGTCGGCGCCGGCTGCGCCGACTACGCCAAGGCGGTGCCGTCCGGCGCCGGCTCGGTCGAGGGCATGTCCCAGGACCCGGTCGCGACCGCGGCGTCCAACAACCCGCTCCTCAAGACCCTCACCGCCGCCGTGAGCGGCAAGGTCAACAAGGACGTCGACCTGGTGAACACGCTCAACAACGGCGAGTTCACGGTCTTCGCGCCGGTCGACGACGCGTTCGCCAAGCTGCCCAAGGGCACGGTCGACACGCTGGCCAAGGAGAAGGGCGGCAAGACGCTGTCGACGATCCTGACCTACCACGTGATCCAGGGCCAGCTCTCGCCCGACCAGATCGCCGGCACGCACAAGACCGTCGAGGGCGACGACGTCGAGGTCAAGGGCTCCGGCGACGACCTGACCGTGGGCGCTGACGGCGCCAAGGTCATCTGCGGCGGCGTCAAGACCGCCAACGCCACCGTGTACCTCATCGACTCGGTGCTGATGCCGCCGAAGATGTGATCTGACCGCCCGACGGACGCACGTCGGGCAGCGAGAGGGCGGCGACCGCGCAGGGGCGGTCGCCGCCCTCTCGTGCGCCTGGACCTGGTGCGGGAGAAGGGACTCGAACCCTCACGCCCGAAGGCACAGGAACCTAAATCCTGCGTGGCTGCCAGTTACACCACTCCCGCCGGAGCGCGGCCAGCCTACGAGACCACGCTACCCGACGTGCTCGACCAGGCAGAACTCGTTGCCCTCCGGGTCGTTCATCACCAGCCAGCGCACGCCCGCGGTGTCGACGAGGTCGTCGACCCAGTCGCCGGCGCGGGTGGCGCCCAGCTGCTCGATCCGCGCGAGGTGCTCGTGCGGGTCGTCCGGGTGCAGGTCGAGGTGCACGCGGTTCTTGGTGACCTTCTCCTCGGGGACCTGCTGCAGCAGGACGACGGGACCCTCGCCGCGCACGAGCGGCACGAGGGCCGCGTAGCCCTCGGGGGCGTCGGCCTCCTGGTACTCCAGCGCTGCGGCCCAGAACGGCGCGAGGGCGCGCGGGTCGCGGCAGTCGACGACGACGGTGAGCCGCACGACGACGGCTCAGACGCCGAGCTGCTTGCGCAGCGACGCGACGTGACCGGTGGCCTTGACGTTGTAGCGCGCCAGCTCGACGTCGCCCTGCTCGTCGACGACCACGGTCGACCGGATGACGCCGGTGACCGTCTTGCCGTAGAGCTTCTTCTCGCCGTAGGCGCCCCAGGCGGTGAGCACGTCCTTGTCGGGGTCGGACAGCAGCGGGTAGCTCAGCGACTCCTTCTCGACGAACGTCGCGAGCTTGGCAGGGGAGTCGGGGCTGACGCCGAGCACCTCGTAGCCGGCCTCCTGCAACGGGGCCAGGCTGTCGCGGAAGTCGCAGGCCTCCTTGGTGCAGCCCGGCGTCATGGCGGCGGGGTAGAAGAAGACGACGACCTTGCGGCCGCGCAGGTCGTGCAGCGAGACCTGGGCGCCGGTGGAGTCGGTGAGCGTGAAGTCGGGCGCGGTCTCGCCGGCGGACAGCTGGGGCACGGTGGCCACCTCTCGGTCGGTGCAGCAGGTGGCTCCATCCTGCCCCGGCGGGCGATGGCCGGTAGTTTCGGGGGTGATCGACCGCAGCACGCAGCCGAGAGCGGGGAGACACCGTGAGCCAGGACGACCCGGCCACCATCGAGCACGACATCGAGGCCACCCGAGAGCGTCTGGCGGGCACGGTCGACGAGCTGGCCGTGCGCCTGCACCCCAAGGAGATCGGACGTCGGTCGGTGGCCGACGCCAAGGCCAAGGTGCGCGCCGCCACGACGACCCCGGACGGCTCGCCGCGCGTCGAGCGGATCGCGGCCGTCGCCGCGGCGGCCGCCGCGCTGGGCGGCCTGCTGGCGCT
>NZ_BAAGXY010000033.1:0-8725 GCF_054779595.1 Angustibacter peucedani | reverse complement strand
CGAGCGGCTGCCGGCGCTGGGCGACTGGGCGGCGGGTGCGCGCGCCGCGCTGGTCGACCCGGGCGCCGGCAGCCCGGACGTCGGCGGGCGGCCGGGTGACGACGTCCGGCTCGGGCTGCTGTTCGGGTGCTGCCACCCGGCGCTGCCGCCCGAGGCGCGGCTCGCGCTGACGCTGCGGGCCGTCGTCGGTCTCACCACCGCCGAGATCGCGCGAGCGACCTTCGAGCCTGAATCAACTGTCGCGCAACGCATCTCGCGGGCCAAGCGCAAGATCGGCGCCACCGCGATCCCGGTGCGCATCCCGGACGTCGACGAGCTGCCCGCCCGCCTGGACGTCGTCCTGTCCGTGATCGCCACCGCCTACAACGAGGCCTTCCTCGCGACGGCGGGACCCGACCCGTCGCGCCGCGACCTCGCCGACGACGCGACGTGGCTGGCCGGCGTGGTGGCGACGGCGCTGCCGGACGAGCCCGAGCCGCTCGGCCTGCTGGCGCTGCTGCGGCTGCACCAGGCGCGGTCGGCGGCGCGCTTCGACGACACCGGCCGGTTGGTGCTGCTCGCCGTCCAGGACCGCTCGCTCTGGCGGCAGGACGAGGTCGCCGCCGCCGTCGCGCTGCTGGAGCGGGCGGCCGCGCTCCGTCGTCCGGGGCGGTACCAGCTGCAGGCCGCGATCACCGCGGTGCACTGCGAGGCGGGCTCGTTCGCCGAGACCGACTGGCTGCAGATCCTCACCCTCTACGACGTGCTGCTCAGGCACGACCCGTCGCCCGTCGTCCGGCTCAACCGGGCGGTGGCGCTGGCCCGGGTCGAGGGGCCGGCGGCGGCCCTCGCGGAGGTCGACGCGCTGGCCGAGCCGCTCGAGCGCTACCACCTGCGGCACGCGATCCGGGCCTCGCTGCTGCGCGAGCTCGGCCGGGCCGACGAGGCGCGGGCGGCGGACGAGCTGGCGCTCGCGGGCACCGGCAACGTGGCCGAGCGGGCGCTGCTGACCGACCGGCTGCGCTGAGCCTGCCCGACGCTCGGTACGCTGGGCGGACCGCTGATCGCCCGGCCGAGGGGCCGCCGTCATCTGGAGCGCCTGCATGGGACGCGTGGTCGTCGACGTCATGCTCAAGCCCGAGATCCTCGACCCGCAGGGGCAGGCCGTCGCCGGCGCACTGCCCCGCCTGGGCTTCACCGGCTTCACGTCGGTGCGCCAGGGCAAGCGGTTCGAGCTCGAGGTCGAGGGCGAGGTCACCGACGAGGTGCTGGCCCAGGTCCGCGAGGCCGCCGGCACCCTGCTCTCGAACCCGGTGATCGAGGACGTCGTCCGGGTCGCGGCCGCCGACGAGCCCGCCGAGCAGGCCGGGGCGGGCGCCTGATGCGCGTCGGGGTCGTCACCTTCCCCGGCTCGCTGGACGACGTCGACGCCGCCCGTGCGGCCCGCACCGGTGGTGCGGAGTCGGTGCGGCTGTGGCACGGCGACGCCGACCTGCACGGGGTCGACGCCGTCATCATCCCGGGCGGGTTCTCGTACGGGGACTACCTGCGCTGCGGCGCGATCGCGCGCTTCGCGCCGGTGATGGAGCCGCTGGTCGAGGCGGCGCGGGGCGGGCTGCCGGTGCTGGGGATCTGCAACGGGTTCCAGGTGCTGTGCGAGACGCACCTGCTGCCGGGCGCGCTGGTGCGCAACGACCACCGCAAGTTCGTCTGCCGCGACCAGGAGCTGCGCATCGAGCGCACCGACACGGCGTGGACCCGGCACTACGCGCCGGGCCAGTCGGTGGTGGTGCCGCTGAAGAACGGCGAGGGCGGCTACGTCGCCGACGAGCGCACGCTCGACGAGCTCGAGGGCGAGGGCCGGGTCGTCGCGCGGTACGTGGGCGACAACCCGAACGGCTCGTACCGCGCGATCGCGGGCATCAGCAACGCGGCGGGCAACGTCGTCGGGCTGATGCCGCACCCCGAGCACGCCACCGAGCGCGGCTTCGGCCCCGACCCGCGCAGCGGCACCGACGGCCTGGACGGCGTGGGCTTCTTCACCTCGGTCGTCGAGGCGGTCGAGGGGCTGGTGCGGGCATGAGCATCGACACCGTCGAGGCCGCCTCCGGTACGCCGGACGTCGAGCAGCCGTGGGCCGAGCTCGGCCTCAAACCCGATGAGTACCAGCGGATCCGCGAGATCCTCGGACGCCGCCCGACGTCGTCCGAGCTGGCGATGTACAGCGTCATGTGGAGCGAGCACTGCTCGTACAAGTCGAGCAAGGTGCACCTGCGTCAGTTCGGCGAGAAGACCACGGACGCCATGCGCGAGAAGCTGATGGTCGGCATCGGCGAGAACGCCGGGGTCGTCGACATCGGCGACGGCTGGGCCGTGACGTTCAAGGTCGAGAGCCACAACCACCCGTCGTACGTCGAGCCGTACCAGGGTGCGGCCACCGGTGTGGGCGGCATCGTGCGCGACATCATGAGCATGGGCGCGCGCCCGATCGCGGTGATGGACCCGTTGCGGTTCGGGGCGATCGACCACCCTGACACCCACCGGGTGGTGCCCGGGATCGTCGCGGGAGTGGGCGGTTACGGCAACTGCCTCGGCCTGCCCAACATCGGCGGCGAGGTCGTGTTCGACCCCTGCTACCAGGGCAACCCGCTCGTCAACGCGTTGTGCGTGGGCTCGATGCGGCACGAGGACATCCACCTGGCCAACGCCTCCGGCGCAGGGAACCTGGTGGTGCTGTTCGGCGCCAAGACCGGCGGCGACGGCATCGGCGGCGTCTCGGTGCTGGCGTCCGAGACCTTCGAGTCGACCGGGCCGAGCAAGCGGCCGGCCGTGCAGGTGGGCGACCCGTTCGCCGAGAAGGTGCTCATCGAGTGCTGCCTCGAGCTGTTCGCGGCCGGTGTCGTCGAGGGCATCCAGGACCTCGGCGGGGCGGGGCTGTCGTGCGCGACGTCCGAGCTGGCGAGCAACGGCGACGGCGGCATGCACGTGTGGCTCGACCGGGTCCCGTTGCGCGACAACACCTTGGCGCCCGAAGAGATCCTGATGAGCGAGTCGCAGGAGCGCATGATGGCGGTCGTCACGCCTGCGCAGCTCGACGCCTTCATGGCGATCGCGCAGCGCTGGGACGTCGAGGCGACCGTCGTCGGCGAGGTGACCGAGACCGGCCGGCTGGTCGTCGACTGGCACGGCGAGACCGTGGTCGACGTCCCGCCGCGCACCGTCGCGCACGACGGCCCGGTGTACGAGCGGCCCTACTCGCGGCCGGCGTCGCTCGACGCGTTGCAGGCCGACGTCCCCTCGGCCGAGCGGCTGGCGCGGCCGACGACGGGTGACGAGCTGCGGGCGACGCTGCTGCAGCTCATGGGCTCGCCGAACCTCAGCAGCCGCGCGTGGGTCACCGACCAGTACGACCGCTACGTCATGGGCAACACCGCGCTGGCGATGCCCGACGACGCGGGCGTGGTGCGCGTCGACGAGGCGACCGGCCTGGGCGTCGCGATCTCGACCGACTGCAACAGCCGGTTCGCCGCGCTCGACCCCTACACCGGCGCGCAGCTCGCGCTGGCCGAGGCGTACCGCAACGTCGCCACCGCCGGCGCCGTGCCGCTGGCCGTCACGGACTGCCTCAACTTCGGCTCGCCCGAGGACCCGGGCGTCATGTGGCAGTTCGCGCAGGCCGTCACCGGGCTGGCCGACGGGTGCCAGGCGCTCAGCGTCCCGGTCACCGGCGGCAACGTGAGCCTCTACAACCAGACCGGCACGACCGCTATCCACCCGACGCCCGTGGTCGGCGTGCTCGGTGTGCTGGACGACGTCGCCCGCCGCACGCCGTCCGGCTGGCGCGACGCCGGCCAGGTGATCTACCTGGTCGGGTCGACGCGCGACGAGCTAGGCGGGTCGTCGTGGGCTGACGTCGTGCACGGTCACCTGGGCGGGATGCCGCCGACGGTCGACCTGGACGCCGAGCGGGTGCTGGGCGAGATCCTCGTGGCGGCGTCGCGCGACGGCATGGTCGACGCCGCGCACGACCTGTCGGACGGCGGCCTCGCGGTGGCGCTGGGGGAGGCGTGCCTGCGCTACGGCGTCGGGGCGCGGGTGTGGCTGGACGAGCTGTGCGAGCGCGACGGGATCGACCCGTTCGTGGCGCTGTTCAGCGAGTCGACGGCACGCGTGGTCGTGTCGGTGCCGCGGTCGGAGGAGGTGCGCTTCACCGACATGTGCAGCGCGCGTGGCGTGGCGCACCTGCGGATCGGCGTCGTGGACGTCGGCGAAGGAGAGCCCGCGCTCGACGTCCAGGGTCAGTTCACGCTCCCGCTGGGCGAGCTCCGCGAGATCCACGAGGCGACGCTGCCGTCGGTCTTCGAGCCCTGACCCGCCCGAGACTGAGACCGGGCGCCCTCTCTGTTCTGTGGATCTCCTCTCCGCCCGGGGCCTTAACGTCTTGCGGAACTAGAAGTCCTCGCGCGGCACGAGGTTGGGTCGGTGCGGGTCGCCCGGACGCCACTCGGCGGCCCGCCGAAGCAAGCCCTCCGCCAATCGCGTGAAGTTCCGCTGCGTTCTTGAGAGGTCGGCTGTCGCGGACGCGGGGAGTGTCAGCCAACCCGACAGCTCAGCGGTGGTCTCGCCGAGGTTCCGGTCGTGCAGAGTCAACGTCTCGGTGTGCTCCGCCCCTGCCATGACGGTGAATGTTGTGATGGCCGTGCCGATCACGATGTCTGTCACCTCCGAGTACACGGCCGTGCGGAGACCGTGCGGGGGCATTGGGGCAGTCAGGAATGCGCGGGCACTCCCGACGGCCAGCCCGCGCGACGATCCGGCCATGCGTGACTGCCCCGGAGGGTCCGACCAAGCGGGGTGGTCCCCCAGCTCCAACTCAGCCCAGACTTGGTCGCGAGAGCGAGGAAGCACAGCGTGCGCGTTGATCGCAATCCTGCGAAGAATGCCGTTGCTGTCCACGTCGCCCCCTCTCCCTGCCTTGTCCAGATTGGTGTCGACTTCCGGCGACCCTCACTTGAGGTGACCCCAGTCCTTGGGCGTGGCGAGGCAGCCCCCTGGCTGTGATGGGAACAGCGCAACTAGGCGCCCGACGATGTTGGCGTAGCCGCCCTCGTTGCGGCATATGCGGACGACCATTGAGCCATGCCGACACGTTGTGAAGCCTCTGTGGGAGTCCGCCGCGCCGGGTGAAGTCGCCGGCCGTCGTGCCCGAGACTGCACCCATGAGGTGGCTGCCCCGAGTGATGTTGCTGGCCGGGACGGCTGTTGTCCTGTCGTTGGCCAGCGCGCTCTACATCCGTCTCGGCTGGTGGCAGATGGAGCGTGTCTGTAGCTCCCGACAGGAAAGTTGGACGCAATCCTGGTCTTGGCGGCCGCTGGGCTTCGAGTGTGACTTCGAGTCTCAGGCGACGGAGACGCGATGGTGGCCGTGGGGCGCCTGACTCACGCGCGCACTGCTGCAGATCCGGGCGTTCGGTTGCAGCGCTGAGCGACCTCAAGTGACTTGGCTCGCGGTGTCGGCACCGTACCAAGCGAACCACGGTTCCTTGCCGGACTGGGGCTACGTGCTCGGAGGGCGCGCATCGTGGACGTCTGCTCTGCGCGCGCAGTACCCAGTCTGGCCGCGCGGCTATGAGAAGATTATGGACACCAACGAGCGGCAGAAGTGTTAGCGCTTGTCTTGCGTTCATAAGTTGGGCATTATGAACACGTGACCACGCCGCACGCGTACTCTGCTGACGACTTCCAGCGGTTGGTCGCAAGAGAGACAGACGAGGTCGAGCTTAAGTCGGGAGCAAGTGCCAAGAAGTTGCAGGAAGCCATGGTTGCCTTCAGCAACACCGCGGGTGGCACGATCTTCATCGGCGTCGACGACGGCCGTCACGTTATCGGGCGGCAGCGCGACCAGGGTACCGATGACGTTGTGCACGAGGCCGCCCTTAGCGCCCACAACGTGGGTCGCTACCGCATCTATGCCGGTCGGGTAGATGCGCGGCCGATTGTCGCAGTGGAGGTCGACGCCCGCCTCGACGAAGTAGCGCAAACCAGCGATGGCCGAGTCCTGCAGCGCCGTGGCGGCCGCAACGTGCCAGTGATCGGTGCCGACCTCTGGGCGCTAGCCTCAAGCCGAACCCTTCGACGCTACGAGCGCTCTGACAGCGGCCTGGCCTTGGATGAAGTGAACGACACGGTCGCGCGACGGTTGGCAGAGGCGCACGGCTGGCCGATGAACGTCCCAGTCGTCGACCGATGGGTGGAGCGCGGGCTCGCGACTCCGTCCGGCCATCTGACCATCGCAGGAGCGTTGACCCTCACCGA
Source organism: Angustibacter peucedani (assembly GCF_054779595.1). NCBI lineage: Bacteria > Bacillati > Actinomycetota > Actinomycetes > Kineosporiales > Kineosporiaceae > Angustibacter > Angustibacter peucedani. The sequence continues at coordinate 2,431 of NZ_BAAGXY010000033.1, read as the reverse complement.
CCCGGCCGCAAGCCTCGATGCAGGGAAATTTCACATCGATCTGCGGTCCTATGAGGCGGATGACACGACGTCCTACGTAAGGCGCGAGGCGATCAGGGGTCCTGTGCAAGACCAGGTAGAGCGCGCCACGGACTGGATCGTTAGAGACGTTGGGACAGAACTGGTTGTGACCGGAGCCTTTCGCCATGACGTCCCTCGCCTTCCTCGTCGGGTCGTCCGAGAGGCCGTCGCCAACGCGGTTGCTCATCGCGACTACACGATCGACCGCACCCCGATCGTGATCGAAGTGCGCCCTTCGGCGGTCACCGTTCGCAGCCCAGGCTCGCTTCCTCCGCCAGTTACGGTCGACACCCTCCGCGAGGCGCAGGCCCCACGTAATCACACGGTGATTGATGTCCTACGCAAGTTCGGCCTAGCCGAGGACAGTGGTCAGGGCATTGACGTGATGCAGGACGGCATGAAGTACGAACTGCTGGAAGAGCCTGAGTTCACAGACGGTGTCGATTCCTTTTCAGTCACCCTCCGGTTGGGTGGAATGGTGTCCGTCACGGAGCGAGCCTGGTTGGCCGAGTATGAGCGCCGCGGGGCGCTGCAACCTGATGAGCGCATCCTGCTCCTCACCGCCGCCCGCGAGGATCAGCTCACTAACGCCCGCGCGCGCGAGGCACTAGGCGTCGACAGCGTGGAGGCTCGCAACCGCCTCCAACGCCTCCGTGACGCTGGACTGCTCGATCAGCATGGCCAGCGCGGTCGCGCGTATTACACCCTCGGAGTCATCGGCCCCGAGCGCAGCCTTGAACGTGTCGTATTGGACGTCGCAGCCAGCGGGGCGGCGTTGACGAATCAGTCCGTCAGGGAGTTGACCGGGCTGGACCGAGTGGCTGCGCGGGAGTTGCTTCGCCGCTTGGTCAACGAGGGGCGGCTCATCCAAGAGGGGGTAAAGCGGGGCACGAAATATCGCGCCCCGACGGGGGGCTAACGTCGGGCGCCCCCAATTTTGGCCCCTGTGCTTGTGCCGGCTCGCCTGCCCCGGGTCGAGCAAGCTGAGCGGATGGCGGCATGACCGGGCGGTCGCCCTCACCGCGGCAGATCCGGACGAGCGTAGCGAGTGCGGGCGGAGGTACACCCGCTGTTGGATCGCGCTGGACGATGCCGAAGCGTGCCCGCATGCTGGGCGCATGAGGGCTAGGTGTCGTCCGCGCATCCTGACCGGGGCTTGGGTGTTCGCGGTGTTGGCGCTCGCGGCGGCTTGCGGTGTGGCCGATGCTGGCCGAGTTGCCCAAGGTGATCCGGCTCGGACACCTCCTCGTCTTGTTCGGCACGACCCGGTCGTGGACGACCACCAGCTGCGGGAACTGATCACTTACGGAGGAGGCGCGGAGCGGCTGTTTCCCACCAAGGCTCGCGAGGTCGCCGTGATTACCGCCGCGGATGCGTTGTCCTCGTTCGTGAACGCGCACGTGTACTCGTCCGCGCTCGCTCAGAAGCCTGACATCTTCTTGGCTCGGTACGCCGACACCGCTGAGGCAGGAGAGATGATCGCGCATGCTCCAAGCGATGCTCGACTGGTCTGGGTCGTGCGGTTCTCGAACGTGCTCACTGCTGGATCGGGCCCCGCCGGCCGACGGGGAAGCGCAACGCAAGCGCGGGCCCCTGAGCGTCATGATGTGTTGGGTCTGATCGACGCTGGCAGCGGTGAGGAGATCGCCGTCATCGATGCTGCCGCCGACGCGCAGGGGTCGCCCCCCAAAGTGCAGCCGCGATTCACAAAGAGCAATTGACGGAGCCCTCAGTGGGGCAGATCCGGGCGAGCGTAGCCGCCCTCGGCGCGGCATGAGCGGGCTCCCAGTTCGACCGCCGCGCCAGCGGTTGCGACAATCCGCCAATGGGCATCTACGTCGAACTTAGGGATCGGAACGGAGAAGCGCGAACCGGCTTGCCAGACCCATCGGGCGGAACCTTCGACGCGGCTGGTGACTTCGACCGTTTCATTGATCAGCCTCCGTACGGCCTAGTGCCGGACGGCCTGCCGATCCTCGAATCGGTGGATCCGTACGGTGACACGACGCTCTCGTCGCGGGTGATGGGTCGACTAATCGCCGACTGCACTCGTGCCATCGCGGTCGCAAAGGACGGTCCCGAACGGAGAGGCCTGCAGCGCCTTCGTGTGCTGGCCGAGGAGTGTTCAAGAGCTCCCGAATCGACACTCGCTTGGATCGGCGACTAAAGAGCGCCCTCGACACACGTACTGCGGCGTGGGGGGACGTCATCGAACTGGCAGAGAAGAGGCACCCGGACAACCACCGGTGCCCGATCTCTGCCAGTTCGATGGCCGGCTGCCCGCACCAGACCAGAGAACTGGGGCACCAGGTGCCGACGTCCTACCCCACTTCTCTGGTCTCGACCCCCGCCCGAGACAGCACGCTGTCCT
>NZ_BAAGXY010000032.1:0-17608 GCF_054779595.1 Angustibacter peucedani | reverse complement strand
GGCCCCGACCAGCACCCCGGCGTGCCGGGCCGCGAGCACCGCCGCGACCACGTCGGACGTCGGGGCGTCGTCCGGCAGCACCGCGAGTCCCCAGCGGGCGAGCCGGCCGTCCGCGACGTCGTCCGGCGCGACCAGGGCGACGACGGCGCACCCGTTGCCGCGCAGCCGGTCCAGGACGTCGGCGTCCAGCGCGCGCAGGTCGGCGGAGACCAGCGCGACCTGCGCCAGCCCGGCGGCCGTCGTCGCCACGAGGTCGGCCACGTCGGCGCACCGGCGCACCACCTCGACCTCGCGGCGCGTCCCCAGGCCGGCCACCAGCGGCCCCTCGCACGCGCCGCTGACGGCGGTGACGACCCGGACCGGCGCGCTCACGAACCGGTCCCCGCGAGGGTGGCGGGCACCGGCACGAGCGTCACGCGCGCCTCGTTGTCGACCGCCTCGACGACCACGGGCACCAGGTCGGGCGTCAGCAGCAGGCGGACCGCCGACGTCGTCGTGCCGCCCAGCGCGCCGTGCGTGGCGGTCAGCGCCGAGACCTGGGCGCCGGCGGCCACCAGCCGCGGCCGCTCGAACGCGTCCTGCCGGTCGTCGCTGCGGTCGGCCACCCAGACGTCGACCAGCGCACCGGGCTGGAGGCCGTCGGCGGCCTCGGGTGACACCGGGACCGCCACCGGCCGCAGGTCGACCTGGTCGCGCGGTCCGACGGCGGCGCGGGGCAGCAGCTCGCCCGCACCGACGTAGCGCAGCACCACCTGGCCGGCCGCGAGGTCGCCGGTCGCCGGCAGGTAGGTCTCGTCACCACCCGCGACCCGCACGTCGCGCACCACGAGGTCGGCGCTGGTCACCTGCTCGCCGGGGGTCAGCGCGCGCCGGGCCGCCCAGACCGGTCGGGTGTCGTCGGCGTGCTGGACGACGAGGGCGACGAGCACGACCGAGGCGAGCACGAGCGCGAGCCCGACGACCAGCCGCGGGTCGCGCCAGGACGGCCGGCGCAGCCGCCGCGCCACCGGTGCGGGCAGGCCGCCGGGAGCCTGCGCGCGGTGCCCCGCACGGCTCGAGCTGGTGGTGCTGGTGGCTGGCGCGGGCAGCGTCGGCGCAGGCATGCGGTCCCCCCGAGGAACGTCGTGCACGGGTCTCGTGCGGAGCACACTCTGGCGCAAAACGGACGCGGGTGCGACACCCTGTCCACAGGCCCGGCGCGGTGCGGCCGGGGTCCCCAGGCCGCCGGTGGAATACTCGACGCCATGCCGCCCCGGTTCCTGACGCTGCCCGACGTCGCGGAGCAGCTGAACGTCTCGGCCGCCCAGGCGTACGCGCTCGTGCGCTCGGGCGACCTGCCGGCCATCAAGATCGGCGGGCGCGGGCAGTGGCGGGTCGAGGCGAGCGAGCTCGAGGCCTACATCCAGCGCATGTACGAGCAGACCCGCGCGTTCGTCGACGCCCACCCGCGCGGCGCCGCGGACGACGACGCCACGGTCTGACCCTCAGCCCAGGGACGACGTCCCGGGCGCCGGCTGCAGGCTGGCGAGCGCGGCGAAGGGCACGGTGCGCACCGCGGTCACCGAAGCGGCGCGGCGCGGCTCGTCCGGGGCGTGCTCGGCGAAGTCGAGGTGGTCGGCGCCCACGGCGTCGACGGTGCCGCTGAGCACCGCGCCGTCCCGCAGGTCGGCGCGCACCGGGCTCCGGTCGCGGGCCACCGCGCGGAGCACGGCGGCCAGCGAGTGGCGCCGCACCACCCCGTCGCGGCCAGTCGTGGCGGCGACCGGACCGAGGCCCGTCAGCCCCTGGACGGCGCCGGCTGGGACGAGCACCAGCTCGGGCGTCGTGAGCAGCAGCCACTCCTGCGCGACGTCGCGCACCGCGCCGGCGAGCCGACGACCGCCGGCCAGGTGCACGGCCAGCGGCTGGTCACGCCACGCCACCAGCCGGTCGGCCAGCTCGACGCGCGCCCGTTCAGCTCGCGTGCGCTCGGCCACCTCGTCGGCGAGATCGGCGCGGTCCTGCGCCGCCAGCTGCGCCTCGAGGTCGTCGAACAGCCGCTCCCACCGCACGCGCGCAGGCTAGCCGCGCCCCGTCGTCCACAGGTGGTGGGGCTCCTCTTGACGCGGAGCCGTCGATGCCGGCAGGCTCCATATGCAAGCAAACGCAGGCAAACGACATCAAGCAGGGGGCTGCGATGGGACGTCGATGGGTACCGGTGCTGCTCGGGGAGGGCGCTGCCGCACCGCGGCAGCTGCCCGAGGTCCTGACCGGCGTGGCGGTCGTGCTGCTCGCGCTGCTGGTCGTCCGGCTGGTGCTGGTCGGGTTGCTGGTGCTGGTCGCGCGGGTCGGCCCGGCGGTCGGTTCGCGCCGCACGGCGCGGTGGGCGGTGCGGCTCAGCCCGCGCTCGCTACGACCGGTCGTGGTGCTCTGCCTCGGCGCGGCCCTGGGGATCGGCACCGCGACGGCCGCCGGAGCGGCACCTCACCCGGCGGCGAGCGCGCGGCACCTCCCGGACGCCGGGTGGACCGGTGCCGCCGCCCGTCCCCCCGAGCGTCCGTCGGCAGCGCTGCCGTCGGCGCCCTCGCTGCCGTCGTTGCCGCCCGCCGGCTGGGTGGCGAGCGCGCCGAACCGCGGCCCCGCCGCCCCCGACCTGGTGACCTCCGACGGCCGCCGTCACGTCGAGGCGGACCGGGCGGACGACGTGGTCGTGCGACGCGGCGACACGTTGTGGTCCCTGGCCGCCCGGCAGCTGGGGCCGGGCGCCACCGACGCCCAGGTCGCCGCGCAGTGGCCGCGCTGGTGGCACGCCAACCGCGACCGCGTCGGTGCCGATCCCGACCGGTTGCTGCCCGGCACGCGCCTCGTCGCGCCCGGTGGAGCCCCGCGATGAGCGCCGTCGCCCACGAGCCCGCGCTGCGCCAGCTCCCGGTGCCGTGCCTGACGCCGCCCGTCGAGCTGGTGCCGGACGACGGCACCTGGCTGCCGTCCGCCCCGGGGCCGGCCGACGAGGCGGCCGCGGCACCGGTGCAGGGCACGCTGCAGCTGGTGCTCGGCGGAGCGGCCGCGGGCGACGGCGAGGACGACTTCGGCCCGGTGCCCACGGGCCGGGCCGAGCTGCCCGACCCGCAGCGGTGGAGCCACCGGCTGGTGCAGGTCCTCGTCGAGGTCATGGGCGGGCACCGTCCGGCGACCCAGCTGCTGCGGTGGACGACGCCCGAGGTCTACGAGCGCGTGCGCGCGCTCACCCTGCCGCGACCGCGGCCGGGCGCACGGCCCGGCACCCGCCGTCCGGTGGTGCGCAGCGTGCGGGTGTGCGAGCCGGCCGACGGCGTGGCCGAGGTCGGCGCGGTGGTGCTCGGCACGCACCGCGCGCACGCCCTGGCCGTACGGCTCGAGGGCCGCGACGGCCGGTGGCGCGTCACAGCCCTCGAGTGCGGCTGACCAGCGTCAGGCCAGGCCGGCCCCGTGGCAGCGCTTGTACTTCTTGCCGGACCCGCACGGGCACAGCGCGTTCTTGGGGGTGCCGGGGAACTCGACGTCCTGCGTCGCGGCGGCTGCTCCCGCCTCGCTGTCGCGCACCTCGACGCCGCCCTCGCCGTCCACCGACGGCGCGGAGTACTGCAGGTGCGACGGGCGCTGCGGCTCGCCCAGCCCCTTGGCCACGATGTGCGGGTGGTCGTCCTGCGGGGCGGCGGACTCGTCGTCCTGCACGGCCGCCGGCTCGCCCTCCTCGACCTGCACCTCGAGGTTGAACAGGTAGCCGACCGACTCCTCCTTGATCGCCTCGTTCATGGCGTTGAACAGCAGGAAGCCCTCGCGCTGGTACTCCACGAGCGGGTCGCGCTGGGCCATGGCGCGCAGGCCGATGCCCTCCTGCAGGTAGTCCATCTCGTAGAGGTGCTCGCGCCACTTGCGGTCGAGCACGCTCAGCACCACGCGGCGCTCGAGCTCGCGCATGACCTCGCCGCCCAGGGCCTTCTCGCGGTTGTCGTAGGCGACCTGCGCGTCCGAGACCAGCTCGGCGTGCAGCATGTCGGCGGTCAGCCCCTGCCGGCCGCCGGCCTCCTCGAGCAGCTCGTCGATCGTGAGGCCCACGGGGTACAGCGAGCGCAGCGCGGTCCACAGCTGCTCGAGGTCCCACTCCTCGGCGAAGCCGTCGGCGGTCGCCTCGGTGACGTAGCCGCCGACCACGTCGTCGACGAACAGCCGCAGCTGCTCGTGCAGGTCCTCGCCGTGCAGCACCCGGCGGCGCTCCTCGTAGATGACCTCGCGCTGGCGGTTCAGGACGTCGTCGTACTTCAGGACGTTCTTGCGGATCTCGAAGTTCTGGCCCTCGACCTGGCTCTGCGCCGAGGCGATCGAGCGGGAGACCATCTTGGACTCGATCGGGGTGTCGTCCCCGATGCCGGACGTCGACATCACGCGGTCGACCAGGCCGGCGTTGAACAGCCGCATCAGGTCGTCCTGCAGCGAGAGGTAGAAGCGGCTCTCGCCCGGGTCGCCCTGGCGGCCGGAGCGACCGCGCAGCTGGTTGTCGATGCGGCGCGACTCGTGGCGCTCGGTGCCGAGCACGTACAGGCCGCCGAGCTCGGTGACCTCGTCGTGCTCGCGGGCGACGGCCTTCTGCGCGTCCTCGAGCGCCGACGGCCAGGCCGCCTCGTACTCCTCGGGCGTCTCGGCCGGGTCCAGGCCCTTCTGCTTCAGCGCGGCGACGGCCATGAACTCGGCGTTGCCGCCGAGCATGATGTCGGTGCCGCGGCCCGCCATGTTGGTGGCGACCGTCACGGCGCCCTTGCGGCCGGCCTGCGCGACGATCGCGGCCTCGCGCTCGTGGTGCTTGGCGTTGAGCACCTCGTGCGAGATGCCGCGGCGGCGCAGCTGCTGGGAGAGGTACTCGCTCTTCTCGACGCTGGTGGTGCCGACCAGCACCGGCTGGCCCTCGGCGTGCCGCTCGGCGATGTCGTCGACGACGGCGCTGAACTTGGCCTCCTCGGTGCGGTACACGAGGTCGGACTGGTCCTTGCGCACCATCGGCCGGTTCGTCGGGATCTCGATGACGCCCAGCTTGTAGATCTGGTTGAACTCGGCCGCCTCCGTCATGGCCGTGCCGGTCATGCCGCCGAGCTTGTCGTACATGCGGAAGTAGTTCTGCAGGGTGATGGTGGCCAGCGTCTGGTTCTCGTTCTGGATCTCCACCCCCTCCTTGGCCTCGATGGCCTGGTGCATGCCCTCGTTGTAGCGGCGGCCGGCCAGGATGCGCCCCGTGTGCTCGTCGACGATCAGCACCTCGCCATTCATGACGACGTAGTCCTTGTCGAGCTTGAACAGCTCCTTGGCCCGCACCGCGTTGTTGAGGTAGCCGACCAGCGGGGTGTGGGCGCTCTCGTACAGGTTGTCGATGCCCAGGTAGTCCTCGACCCGGTCGATGCCGGACTCCAGGACGCCGACCGTGCGCTTCTTCTCGTCGACCTCGTAGTCGCGGTCGCGCTGCAGCCGCTGCACGACGCGCGCGAACTCGACGTACCACTTGGTCGGCTGGTCCGCCGGGCCGCTGATGATGAGCGGCGTGCGGGCCTCGTCCACCAGGATCGAGTCGACCTCGTCGACGATCGCGAAGTTGTGGCCGCGCTGCACGAGCTCGTCGGCGCTCCAGGCCATGTTGTCGCGCAGGTAGTCGAAGCCGAACTCGTTGTTGGTGCCGTAGGTGATGTCGCAGGCGTACATCTCGCGCCGCTGCGCGGGGTTCATCGACGACAGGATGCAGCCGGCGCTCAGGCCGAGGAACCGGTGCACGCGGCCCATGAGGTCGCTCTGGTACTCGGCGAGGTAGTCGTTGACCGTGACGACGTGCACGCCCTTGCCCGACAGCGCGTTGAGGTAGGCCGGCGCGGTGGCGACCAGGGTCTTGCCCTCACCGGTGCGCATCTCGGCGATGTTGCCGAGGTGCAGGGCCGCGCCCCCCATGAGCTGGACGTCGAAGTGGCGCTGGCCGAGGGTGCGCCGCGAGGCCTCGCGCACCGTGGCGAAGGCCTCCGGCAGCAGGTCGTCGAGGGACTCGCCGTCCGCGATGCGGGCCTTGAAGCGGTCGGTCTCCTCGCGCAGCTCGGCGTCGCTGAGCCGGGCGAAGTCGTCCTCGAGCGCGTTCACCTGGGTGGCCAGCCCGACCAGCTTCTTGACCTGCCGCTTCTCGCCCGCCCGCAGCATCTTCTCGACGATCTTCGGCACGCCATGTCTCCTGTGTGGTCGGGTCCTGCGCGCAGCCGTCGGCCCGGGGCCACGGCGCAGCACCGGCCCGCAGCACGCGGGCCGCGTCCATCGTACGCACCGCACCCGCGCCGACCGGACCCTGGCGCTCGGACATACTGCCCCCATGGACGAACCGCCGCCGCCGACCGTTCCCGCGACCGGGCGGTGGCCGCAGGAGGGCCTGCGCGTCGGCGACCTGCTGGTGCGGGTGTGGCGACCGGACGACGTCCCGCAGCTGGTCGCGCTGCTGTCCGACGAGCAGATGCGCCGGTGGTCGCCGACGGTCACCCTGCCGGACGAGCAGAACTGCGCCGAGCGGGTGCGCGCCGCCATGGAGGGCGAGCGTCAGGGCCGGCCGACGTCGTTCGCCGTCGTCGAGGCCGACCACCCCGAGCAGGTGCTGGGCAGCTTCGACTGGCGCGACGTGCACCCGCCGGGCTTCTCGGTGCTGGACGTCGGCTACGGCGTCGCCGCCGCCGCGCGCGGTCGGGGCGTGGCCGGCTCGGTGCTGCGGGCCGTCACCGACTGGCTGCTGGACCCCGACAGCGGCGACGTCGAGCGGGTGCAGCTCGACCACTCGGTCGAGAACGCGCCGTCCTGCCGCACCGCCCTGCGCGCGGGCTTCCCGGTCGAGGGCCGGCGCGACCGCTACCTGCCGCTGCGCGAGCACGCCGACGCCCCCGTCGTCCGGCACGACGTGTGCCTGCACGGGCGGGTCCGCGAGGACTCCCCCGGGTCCTAGCCGGCCGGCGGCCGCACCAGGTCCTGGTAGTCGGGGTGGCGCTGCAGCCAGGCGGCCACGAACGGGCACAGCGGGCGCACCCGCAGCCCACGCTCGCGGACGTCGTCCAGCGCCGCTCGCACCAGGGTCGACCCGACGCCCTGGCCCTCGTAGGCGTCGTCGACCTCGGTGTGCGTGAAGGTCACGGTCGCGCCGTCGCTGCGGTAGGCCGCGAAGCCCGCCTCGGCCCCGCCGACGGTCGCGACGTAGCGGTGGCGGTCGGGGTCGTCGTGCACCTCGGTCGTGGGGGACGTCATGAGGCCATCCTGAACGGCGTTGCGGCGCACCGCGACCGCGCGCCAGGCTGGGGCCGTGCAGGCGCCCACGCTGACCGACGGGGAGGACCCCGACCGCATCACCCTGCGACCGCACGGGCCGGACGACGTCGACGCCGTGCGCGCGCTGTGGTCCGACGAGCAGGTGCGCCGCTGGGCCCGCGTGCCGTTCGGGCCCGAGCGCGAGCACGCCGAGCGGTTCGTCGCCGAGCGGGCCGAGGCGTGGGACGCCGACCGCAGCTGGACGCTCGCCGTCGAGGCGGTCGACGACGCCGGGCAGGCCCGCTTCGCCGGGCAGGTGCAGCTGCGACCGCTCGGCGGCGGCGGGGCCGAGCTCGGCTACGCGCTCGCCCCGTGGGCGCGCGGCCGCGGCGTGGTGTCGCGCGCCGTGCGCCTGCTGCTGGACTGGGGCTTCACCGACGCGGCCGACGGCGGGGGCGGGCTGGACGTCGTCCAGTGGTGGTCGCAGGTCGGCAACTGGGGCGCCCGCCGCGTGGCGTGGGCGTGCGGCATCCGGGTCGAGGGCGCGGTGCGCGGCTACGCCGAGCACGAGGGCGCCCGCCACGACGCCTGGGTCGGGTCGGTCGTGCGCGGCGACGACCTGGCGCCGACCGGGCCGTGGCTCGAGGCCGTGCCGATCACGGGGCACCAGGTCGTGCTGCGCCCCTGGCGCGAGGACGACGCCGCGCGGGTGGCCGAGGCGTGCTCCGACCCGGTGACCCAGCACTGGCTCCCGGGGCTGCCCACGCCGTACACGCTGGCCGACGCGCAGTGGTACCTGCGCTCGCGCGAGGAGGAGCACGCCCGCGCCAACGGGATCTACTGGTGCGTCGCCGACCCGGACGACGACCGCTGCCTCGGGGCGGTCTCGGTCATGGAGCTGCAGGGCCAGCTGGTCGAGCCGGAGGTCGGCTACTGGATGCACCCGGCCGAGCGCGGCCGCGGCGTCATGACGGAGGCGGCCCGGCTCGTCGTCCGGCACGTCGTGCTCCCGGTCGAGGACGGCGGGCTCGGGTACGACCGCGTCGTGCTGCGTGCGGCCGAGGGCAACGCGGCCTCGCGGGCGATCGCGGCGGCCGCCGGGATGCGTGAGATCGGGCGGGCCCGGCGGCTCGACCGCCTGGGCAACGGCACGCGGGAGGACCTCGTCCTGCACGAGGTGCTCGCGGACGAGGTCCAGCCGCTGGGGTGAGCCGCGCGGCTCGGGCGGGTCACGCGGCGCGCGGTGCGCCGACCGGGCGGTGCGGGCGCGCCACCGGACGGACGGCCCGACGGCGGGCCGGGTGGGAGATCGCGGCGACGGACGTGTCGGCGGCGACGCGCTCGGCGTCGCGGTCGAGCGCGCGGTCGGCGCCGAGCGGTGCGCCCCACGGCGTGGCTGCGCCGCGGGTGTGGTTGACCTCGAGCCGGCGCACGACCAGGGCGAGGAGAGCGGTGAGGACCAGGGCCATCAGCACGGTGTTCATGGCAGTAATTCTGCGCTCAGCAGATTCCTGCCAACAGTGGCAGAGAAGCCGTTGTGCAACAAGTTCCTGCCAACTACAGTGAGGGCGTGATCCGCACCGTCGCCGTCGTCCTGGTCGAGGGCGCTGCCGTGTTCGAGTTCGGGGTGCTGTGCGAGGTGTTCGGCATCGACCGCACCGAGGACGGCGTGCCCGCGTTCGAGTTCCGCGTGTGCGCCGAGCGTCCCGGCGAGCCGCTGCAGACCGGCGTCGGCGTGCAGGTCGTGCCCGACCACGGGCTCGACGGCCTGCGCGGCGCCGACCTGGTCGCGGTTCCCGCGGCGACCATCCGCGACGAGTACCCGCCCGCGGTGCTCGACGCCCTGCGGCAGGCGTCGGACGACGGCGCGATCCTGCTCTCGGTCTGCAGCGGGGCGTTCCTGCTCGGCGCCGCCGGCCTGCTCGACGACCGCCGCTGCACCACCCACTGGCGGCACGTGAGCGACCTGTCGGCCCGCTTCCCCACCGCCCAGGTCGACCCCGACGTCCTGTTCGTCGACGACGGCGACCTGGTCACCAGCGCCGGCACGGCGGCCGGCATCGACGCCTGCCTGCACCTGGTGCGCCGCGAGGTCGGCGCCGGGCCGGCTACCGCGATCGCGCGCCGCATGGTCGTGGCGCCGCAGCGCGACGGCGGCCAACGGCAGTTCATCGAGCAGCCGGTGCCGGTCGACGCCGAGAGCCTGCAGCCGCTGCTGGACGAGGTGCTCGACCGGCTCGGCGACGACCACACCGTCACGACGCTGGCGCGCCGCGCCCGGATGTCGGACCGCACCTTCGCCCGGCGCTTCGTCTCCGAGACGGGCACCACGCCGCACCGCTGGCTCACGACCCAGCGCGTGCTGCTGGCCCGTCGGCTGCTCGAGGACTCGAGCCTGGGCGTCGACGAGATCGCCGACCGCTGCGGGTTCGGCTCGGCCGCCCTGCTGCGCCACCACTTCCGCAAGGTGGTGGGGCTGGCCCCCGCCGACTACCGCCGCTCGTTCTGCCGCCGGCCGCCCGAGGCCGAGGGCCGGCCGGCCTAGGGCCCGACGTACCGCGCGGCCCCGAGCGCGGCGCAGGGCGTCAGGCCCTCGACCACCGGCTGACGGCGCACCGCGTCGGCGGCCCGGGCCCGGCCCCAGCTCCAGTCGGCGAAGCCGTGCGGCCCCGTGGTCGTCGCGCCGGCCAGCAGGCACGAGCGCAGCGGTTCGTCGAGCGCGGCCATCGCCGGCACCGCGTCGGCCGAGAGCTGCTGCAGGTAGACCAGGTCGAGGTCGGCCAGCGGCTGGGCAGCCACGTTGTGCCGCACCACCTGGGCGTCCGGGTTGACCAGCGCGAGCGCCAGCGCGGCCAGCCCCACCACCTGCACCAGCGCGCGCGGCAGCCAGCCCGCGCGCCACCGGACGCCGGCCGCGACCACGAGCAGCAGCACGACGCCGAGCGCCACCTCGCTGACCACGACGAGCAACCGCAGCCGGGTCAGCCCGAAGGCCTCGACGTAGAGGTCGACGCGGCGCAGCGCGGAGGCGACCACGCCCAGGGTGCCGACGCAGAGCGCCCCGAGGGCGAGCTGCGCGACCAACCGGTCGTGCGCTCCCCCGCGCGGGGCCCGACGCGCGGCCACCGCCACCACCACGAGCGTCAGCGCGGTGGCCGCCACCAGCTGGACGAAGCCGTGCCGGGTGTACTGCGCGTAGGTCAGGCCGTGCGCCTCGAGCACGTGCCGGTGCCCGCCGAGCAGGGCCGAGACCTGGACGCCGACGAACGCGAGCACCATCAGGTCGAGCGAGAGCACCGGGAGCAGCCACTCGACCCGGCGGGCCGGTCGCGGCGCGGGCAGGTCGACGTCCGACCACGGCGCGCCGGCCAGCGCGAGGTGCGCCGAGGCCGCGCAGGCCACCGCCACCAGGACGCCGACGACGACCCGCACCGGCAGCAGGCCGACGTCCGGGCTCGGCAGGAAGCTGGCGAACACGGTGTCGGCGCTGGCGAACAGCAGGCCGAAGACCAGCAGCAGCGCAGCGCTGATCGCGACGCTGCGCAGCAGGCCGAGCACCCGGTCGCGCCGGGTGCCGATGCTCGCACCGACGCCGCGCCCGAGCCAGGGGACGGCTCGCGCGCACCCGGCCAGCCAGCCCCACACGCCCAGGGCGACGGCCGGGGCCGAGCGGGCCGACGTCGCCGCCGCCGCGCCGGTCAGCGCGGCCGCCGCCAGGCACAGGCCGACCACCCAGCCGGCGTCCCGCAGCGCCAGCACCCCGACCAGCGCCACCGACAGCGCCACGGTCGCGAGGTCGCCGAACGCCCTGCGCCGCAGCAGCACCGGCACGGCAGCCGACCACAGCAGCAGGCCGACGACGGCGCCGGCGGCCGCGGGACGCCGTCCGACCAGCAGCACCGCGGCCACGACGCCCACCGCGGCGCAGACCCAGACCGTGCGCGCCGGGGCCGGCTCGCGCTGCGCAGCCCAGAACCGTTGCAGCGCAGGGAAGAGCGGGGGCGGCGCGACGGCTGGACGGTGCGGCGACGCGTAGGGCGACGGGTGGACGGCGGCAGCGGCGGGGTCCGGGACAGGACCGTCGGAGGTCATGCGCGTCACGCTAGGGACGGCGCGCCCGGGACGACGGCGGGCGCCGCGGAGGTCCGGTGGAGAAGCCGGGTGGCCGGTGAAGAAACCGCGTGGGCTCAGACCGGTGCGGGCTCCGGGGCAGGTCGCTGCGGCTCGGGAGCTGCCGCCGGGGCGGCCGCGCGAGGTCGCGGGATGCCCAGCACCGCGACGGCCGCGGCGAGGCACAGGCCGCCCGCCGTCCACCAGGCCAGCTCGTACGACCCGGTCGAGGCCCGCACCGCACCGGCGAAGCTGGCCGCGATCCCGGCCCCGATCATGTGCGACGCGTACACCCAGCCGAACACGACACCCGAGCGCTCGAGCCCGAAGTGCTGGCGGCACAGCGCGATCGTCGGCGGCACGGTCGCCACCCAGTCCAGGCCGTAGAAGACGACGAACAGGAACAGGTTGGGGTGCACGCTCGGCCCGAGCAGCGCCGGGACGACGAGCAGCGAGAGCCCGCGCAGCGCGTAGTACGCGACCAGCAGCCACCGGGCGTCGACGCGGTCGGTGAGCCAGCCCGAGGCGACGGTGCCGACGATGTCGAACACGCCGATCAGGGCGAGCAGGCTGGCCGCCGTGGTCACCGGCATGCCGTGGTCGTGCGCCGCCGGCACGAAGTGGGTGCCGATCAGGCCGTTGGTCGACCAGCCGCAGATGAAGAAGGTGGCCGCGAGCACCCAGAAGGTGCCCGAGCGCGAGGACTGCCGCAGCGTCGTGATCACCACCCGGGCCGGCGACTGCGGTCGGGTCGGCACGGGGGCGCCCTCCAGCGCCCCGTCGGCGTTCCCCCCGCTCCCGTCGTCGGTGGTGAGGTCACCGGGCGACGCACCGGACGACTCACCGGACGACGCACGCGTCGGCTCGCCGAAGGCGGTCGTGCCCACGTCGGCCGGCCGGTCGGCGAGCAGCAGCAGCACCAGCGGCACGAGCAGCACCGCGACCGTGGCGACCAGCCCGGCCGCCCAGCGCCAGCCGAGGTGCACCGACAGCTGCGCGATGAGCGGCAGGAACACCAGCTGCCCGGTCGCGGACGCGGCCGAGAACAGCCCGGTGACCAGCCCGCGGTGCCGCACGAACCACCGGTTGGCCACGATCGCCCCGAGCACCAGCGCCATCGCCCCGGTGCCGAGCCCCACGGCCAGTCCCCAGAGCGCGACCAGCTGCCACGGCGCGGTCATCAGCGTGGTGAGTCCCGAGCCGACCGCGACGAGCAGCAGCGAGCAGGCCACCACCCGCCGGATGCCGAAGCGCTCCATCAGCGCCGCCGCGAACGGCGCCGTCACGCCGAACACCACGAGGTTGAGCGTGACCGCCCCCGAGGTGAGCTCGCGGCTCCAGCCGAACTCCTGCTCGAGCGGCTCCATCAGCACGCCGGTGCTCGACCGGAAGCCGGCGGCGCAGATCAGCGCCCCGAACGTGACGAGCGCGACCCACCAGGCGCGGTGCACCCGGCGCCCCGACGGCGGGACGGCGGCGCGGGCGTCGGCCGGCGGACGGGTGGTGGTCACGGCGTCCATCCTCGCCGGTGGCCCGCCCCCGCGACCATCACGGGTTCTGCCAGAGACCCGCGAGAACCTGCTGCTGCACCGCCTCGGCCAGCGCCGGCGCGAGGTCGCCCGGCCCGACGACGTCGACGCGCGAGAGACCGAGCCAGCGGGCGAGGTCGGCGAGCTCGGCGGCCAGCTCGGCGGCGGTGCGCTCCGGCGCCGTCGGCTCGGCCCACGCCGCCGACACGCGCAGGACGCCGGCCCCGCCCTCGGCCTGCCGGTCGGCCTTGAGGTCGACCCGGCCGACGAGGGTGTCGCCCAGCAGGAACGGCAGGACGTAGTAGCCGTACCGGCGCTGAGGACCGGGGACGTAGATCTCGATCCGGTAGTCGAAGCCGAACAGCGCCAGCGTGCGGGCCCGCTCCCAGACCAGCGAGTCGAACGGGCTGACCAGGGCCCGTGCCTCGACGCGGCGCGGACGGCGGGCGTCGACGTGCAGGTAGCCGGGCTTGGACCAGCCCTGCACCTGCACCGGCCGCAGCTCGCCGTCGGCCACGAGCTGCTCGACCGCGACCCGGCCCTCGTCCGGCGAGAGGCGGAAGTGGTCGCGCAGGCTGTACTCGGTGGCCACGCCGAAGGCGCGCGCCGAGATGCTCACCAGCTGCCGCCGCGCCTCGTCGTCCGGCAGCTCGGGGGCGTCCCACGTGCCCGCGGGCAGCACCCGCTCGGGCAGGTCGTAGAGCCGGGCGAACTGCGCGGTGCGACCGGCCGACGTGATGCGCCCGGCCCAGAACAGCAGCTCGAGCGACTGCTTGACCACCGACCAGTTCCAGCCCCAGTGGCTGCGGTCGCGCGGGGCGTCGTGCGCGATCGCCTGCTCGAGCTCGACCGCGGTGATCGGCCCGCGCTCGCGCACCTCGGCCAGGATCGTCTCGACCAGCCCGGGGTGCTCCTGCTCGGCGCGCACCATGCCGCCCCAGGCCTCCTCGCTCGCCCGAGCCATCCGGAACCGCAGCAACGGCCAGGTCGAGGGCGGCACCAGGCTGGCGGCGTGGGCCCAGTACTCGACGAGCCGTCGCGGACGACGGTCGCGCGCCCGGTCCAGCAGCGCGGTGTCGTAGGGGCCGAGCCGGGAGTAGAAGGGCAGGTACTGGCTGCGCGCCAGCACGTTGACGCTGTCGATCTGCACGATCCCGAGCCGGTCGACCACGCGCTGGACGTGGCGGGTCGTCACCGGTCCGCTCGGGCGGGGCTCGGCAAATCCCTGGGCCGCCAGCGCGACCCGGCGGGCCGCGCCGGCGGTCAGCCGGTCGGGCGGGGCGACCACGTCAGTCGAGGAACGGCGCGAAGTCACCGGTGGCGCCGTCCAGCTGCTCGCGCAGGAAGTCGGCGTGGCCGTTGTGCCGGGCGTACTCCTCGATCATGTGGACGTAGATCCACCGGACGCTGATGATCCGCCCGGACGGCGCGCGCACCTCGTCGTCGAGCGACACCGCGGCCAGCGCCTCGCGGGAGGCCTGGCACTCGGCCACGAACGTCTCGAGGTCGGCCGCGGCGTCGGCGTCCGCGACGAGGTCGAAGTCGCCGTCCGGCCACTCGTCGGTGCAGTACAGCTCGGTGGTCTCGAGACCGGCGGCGTGGTGGCTGAACCACCACCGCTCGCAGTCGGCCAGGTGGCGCACGAGCCCGAGCAGCGTCAGCGTGGACGGCGGGTTGGACGCCGTCTTGAGCTGCTCGGCGGTCAGGCCGGCGCACTTCCAGCGCAGGGTGCGGCGGTGCTGGTCGAGCCAGTACTCGAGCAGCTCGCGCTCGGTGCCGGTGCCGAGCCGGGCGACGGCCTCCACGTCAGGTGCGGTCCACGTCATGGCGGCGATCCTGCCCGACCCCACCGACAACGTCACCCGGCGACGTCGTCCGCCCGGCCGGGTCAGGGCGCCGGCGTGCCGAACCGGGCCACGAGGTGCCAGACCTGCTTGAGCGTCTGCGGGTCGTGCCCGCCGTCGCGCGCGGCCCGGCCCACCACCCGGGCGTCCAACCAGCCGTCGACCGCCACCCGTCGTCCGAGCTCGACGGCGGCCGGCCCTCGGTAGGCCTCGTGCTGCTCGAGCTCGGGCACGCCCAGCCGCCAGCCCGGGTGCCAGCCCACCTCGACGCCCAGCCGCCGCGCCGACCGCTCCACGTCCGTGCCGCGGTAGCAGGGGTCGAGCACGACCGCCTCCACGTCCCGCTCGACCAGCACCGGGCCGTGCACCTGCGCCTCGACGTAGTCGTCGAGCCGGTCGCGCTCGTCGGCGTCGGCCACGGCGACCACGCCCGCCCGCTCCCGGGTGCCGAACGCGGTCGGCTCGAACACGCTGTCCGGGTAGCAGAACGTCGTGCGGTCCAGGACGTCGGACCGCAGCCGCAGGTGGGTCGAGCCGAAGCGCGGCGATCCTCCGTGCGGACGGCGGCGGTGGTCGAGCGACCCGTACACCGGCCGCTCGGACGCCGGCCGGTCGTCGTACGCGCCGCCGAAGATCCGGCTCTCCCACCGCCAGCGGTCGCCTCCGGGGTGCGCGGTGAGGCCGCCGTTGCTCGTGCCGGTCTCGAACTGCGAGCGGTACCGGCCGCCGTCCGCGGCCAGCTGGTCGAGCAGCAGGCACCCGGTGGCGGGGTGGGCGCGGTCGGGGTGCAGGTGCAGCGTCACCCGCAGGTCGGGCGGCAGCGGCGGGCCGGACGACCGCGCCGCCACGTGCGCGAGCGCGCGGGCCTGCGCCGGGCCGAGGCGGACCGCCACCGGCTCAGGTGAGATCGAGGATCTTCTCGCGCACCGCGTAGACGACGGCTTCCATGCGCGAGTGCAGCTGCAGCTTCTCGAGGATGTTGCGCACGTGGTTCTTCACGGTGTTCTCGCTGATGAACAGCTCCTTGGCGATGTCGCGGTTGGCCAACCCGCGCGCCACCAGCTTGAGCACCTCGAGCTCGCGCTCGGTCAGGCGCGGCACCGGCAGCTGCGGGCGCTCCTCGCTCTTCTTGATCATCGAGGCGAACTCGCTGAGCAGCTTGCTGGCCATCGACGGGCTGATCAGCGACTGCCCGCTGGCGACGGCGCGGATGCCGGCGGCGATCTCCTCGCCGGGCACGTCCTTGAGCAGGTAGCCGTTGGCGCCGGCCCGCACGGCCTCGTACAGGTCGGACTCCTCGTCCGAGATGGTGAGGATGACGATCTTGGTCGAGGGGACGACGTCCTTGATCGCGGTGCACGCCTCGATGCCCGAGCGGCGGGGCATCCGGATGTCCATCAGGACGACGTCGGGCAGCAGCTCCTCGACGCGGCGGATCGCCTCGGCGCCGTCGCTCGCCTCGCCGACGATCTCGATGCCGTCCTCGGCGCCGAGCACCATCTCCAGGCCGCGCCGGTAGAGGGCGTGGTCGTCAGCGACCAGCACCCTGATGGACTCGCCGTCGGTCACCGGACCCCCATTCACGTCGTCGGAGGCCCGGCGACCTCAGCATTCTGTCACGAGCCGGACATCCCTACCCCGTCGCGGCGTCGCTGAAGGCGGGGACGTCGCTGGTGCCGTCGTGGTCGACGTCCAGGTGCAGGACGCCGTACTCCCAGCCGCGGCGCCGGTACACGACGCTCGGGCGGTGGCTCTCGGCGTCGCAGAACAGGAAGAAGTCGTGCCCCACGAGCTCCATCTCGTACAGCGCCTGCTGCAGCGTCATCGGGACGGCGGCGTGCACCTTCTCGCGGATGTGGATCGGGCTGTCGTCGAGCTCGGACGACGCGCTGCCGTTCGCCGCGGCCGTGCCGTTGGTCTCGGGCGCCCCGACCTCGGGCAGCGGCGGCGCGAGGCGGGCCGCGGCCTGGGCCAGCGACTCGACGCCGCGGCTGCGGCGCTCGACCTTGCGGCTGTGCTGCCGGCGCAGGCGCTCGAGCAGCTTCATGTAGACGCGGTCCAGGGCGACGTAGGGGTCGTCGGCGCAGGCCTCGGCGCGGACGACCGGACCCTTCCCGACGCACGTGATCTCGACCCGCTCGCAGCTGTCACGGTCCTTGGTCGGTTCGTGCGAGATCACGACGTCCAGGCGCTGGATCCTGGGGGCGAGCTGCGGCACCTTGGCCAGCTTCTCCTCCAGGTGGCGGCGGAACCGCTCCTTGACCTCGACGTGCCGTCCGGTGACCACGATCTCCATGTGGACCTCCTCATCGACGTTCACACACCCGCGCGGGACCGCGAGGGTGGCGGACTTCGCCTGCGGCACAGGGCCTGCAGGACGAGATCAGCTCGGAGGGGTGCGAACCCGCTCAGCCGCAGCACCACCCCCTGGACGCTCCCGCGGAGCACCGGGGGCGGACGGGCCCGCGCGGCCGGGAGGCGGGGCGGGCTGCGGTCCGGGGACCCATGACCCGACCGTACGCCAGCCGGACCCCTCGCGGCAGGGCGAGGGGGTGACCAGTTCTCACCGGGCCGACCGGCGCGGCGTCGCCGCCACCGTGACGGCGCCCCGGACGACGGCCCCGCCCTCCTCCAGGGCGCGCGCCGCCTCGAGCAGGGTGGCCCCGCTGGTGAGGACGTCGTCGACCACGAGCACCTCGCGCCCGGCCAGGCGCGCCCGCCATCCCGGTGCGACCTCCAGGGCGCCGCGCAGGTTCTGCGCCCGCCGGACGACGTCCAGGCCGCTCTGCTCGGCCACGACCCGGGCGTGCCGCAGGCCGGCGAGCACGACCCGGCGCGGCCGGACGGCGAGCGCCAGCT
>NZ_BAAGXY010000031.1:0-18771 GCF_054779595.1 Angustibacter peucedani | reverse complement strand
GCCGGGCACGCGGCGCAGCCGGTCGGCCACGTGCCCGCGCGCGACGCCGCGCGCGGCGACCGCGGCGGCCCCGATGCCGCCGAGCACGCCCAGCGCGACCGAGGCCACGACCGCCGGCGTGATCCGCAGCTCGACGCCGGGCTCGAGCAGGTGCACCGCGACTTCGTGGACGACCCACCAGCCGAGCAGCGTGCCGATCGGCGCCGAGACGAGCAGCAGCAGGGCGACCTCGCCCAGGCCGAACCGCACGGTGCGCGGGGGCGTCAGCCCGCGCAGCTTGGCCAGGCCGAGCTCGGGCGCGCGCTCCTGGGTGGCCGAGCTGACGACGTGGGCCAGGATCACCCAGGCGAGCAGCACCAGCTGGAAGGCCGCGAGCGGCGCGGCGACCCGCACCACGTCGCTGCGGCGGTTGGACGTGCCGATCAGGGTGGGCAGCTGGCTGGTGACGGCGACGCCGACCTTGCCCAGCTCGACCCGGGCCTGGTCGACGGTGGCGGCGACGGCCGGGCCGTCGTCCAGGCCGATCGCCCCGCCGTCGGTCGGGACGTCGACCGAGTACTGCACGACGCCCAGCTGGCGGGCGGCGCCGGTGCCCATGAAGACGGTGTCGGTCAGGGGCGGCAGCTCGCCGAGCCCGTTGGGCCGCGAGACCGGGTAGTAGCGGAACAGCGGGCGCCCGACCCAGAAGTCGTCGTCCAGGTCGAAGGGCTCGGTGGTGCCGACGACCGTGAGCCGCGCCACCTGCTGCGAGCCGTCCGGGCGCTGGACGTCGGTCAGCCCGGCCTCGAGCCGGTCGCCGACCCGCAGGCCGAGCAGCTCGGCGCTGCGCGTCGTGAGGACCGCCTCGTCCGGCTTGGTTGCGCAGCGGCCCGAGGTGATGGTCAGGTGCTGGCAGGTGCCGACCCGCTCGACGAGAGGGACCTGGATCTGGCCGCCCGCCTGCGGTCCCGCCTTCGCGGTGGCCGTGCCGCTCGTCAGCGACGACACGACGGGCCGGCCGAAGTACGGCGCGTGCAACCGGCGGCCGAGGCTGTCGACCGTGCCGCTGGCCGGCAGCGCCACCTTGGCGGCGTTGGCCGACACGTCGGCGTGCACGGCACGGGCGAACACGTCCGAGCGCGAGAGCGCGCTGCGCGCGATCGACTCCTCGGCCGCGCGCGAGTACAACGGGGCGACGACGGCGGCGGTGGCGGCCACGACCGCCAGCACCAGCACCACCGCCGCGGTGAGCCGGCGGTACGCGATGCCGCGCACGGCCAGGCGCAGCGCCAGGGCCAGGCCGGCGAAGCGGCTGGTGCGGGCTCCGGGGTGCTTCACCGGGCCCCCTCGCGCAGCAGCGTGGGCCGCGCCTGGCGGCCCAGCCGGGCGCCCAGCCCGACGCACACGCCGACCAGCAGCACGGCGCTGACCAGGAGCAGCACGAGCACCGCGCCGGTGCCCGACAGCACCTGGGGCGCGGGCAGGCTGGAGTCGCTGCCGTCGCGCGACAGCGTCAGCGCGGCGCCCACCGCGTCGAGCACGGCGCCCGACACGACGCCGGCCACGGCGACCAGCAGCTGCTCGCGCACCGCCGCGCGCACGACCGTGCGGCGCGGGACGCCGACCGCGCGCACGCCGGCCAGGACGTAGGCCCGCACCCGGCCGGACGTCACGACCGCGACGGCGAGCACGGCGGCGGCGAGCAGCAGGGCGACCACGCCGATCACGGTCGCGAGGTGCAGCGACAGCCCGGTGCCGCGCTGCCCGGCGGCCGTCGCGACCTCGGCGACCGTCGTCCGCGAGACGACCGGCAGGCCCGCGGCGGCCAGCGACCGGGTGAGCGCGGCCTCGCGGTCGGCGTCGTCCTGCGCCAGCCAGACCTCGGCGGTCGTGGTGGGGGCGGTGCCGCCGTCCAGCTCGCGCGCGTCGTCGAGCGAGACGAGCAGGGCCGGGTTGGGGGCTCCCGGCACCCGGGGCAGGGCGCCGAGCTTGTGGTAGCTGGTGTCCGAGCCGGCGATGGCCGGGCCGGTGACGAGCTCGGCCTGGTCGATCATCAGGTCGCCGCTCTCGGGGACGCCGTAGGGCGAGACGCCGACCCCGGCGGTCGACATCGCCGGCAGGGTGAGCGGGCGGTCGGTGCGGGCCAGCAGCAGGTCGGCGTGGAAGCTGCGGGCGCTGGCGTGCAGGCCGCCGCGGTCGTCGTTCTTGGGGTCGTCCAGGTAGCCCGTGATCCGCCAGCCGAGGTCACCGGGACGCAGGTCGAGCGCACGCCCGTCGACCGTGGCCCGGCTCAGCACGATGTCGAGCACCGCGGTGCCGGGGTCGTTGGGGTCGCGCGCGACCTGCACCAGCCGCAGCCGGCACCCGGTGTCGCACGGCACGTCGGCCGCCATGCGCTGCTGCCCCGAGCGCAGCTCGCCGAGGTCGACGCTGCGCAGCAGCCCCTGCCGGTCGGCGACGTGCACGACCAGGTGGGCGGGCTCGAGCAGACCGGCGGACGTCGGGCCGTCGCCGCCCGCCTCGTCCGGCCCGGGCGTGTACCCGGCCCAGCGGAACTCGACGTCCAGGGCGAGGCGGCGGCCGGTGATCTCGACCGGCACGGCGGCCTTCGGCGTGAGGGCGGCCAGCGACGGGTGGCCCTCCCCCGCGTCGCCGGACTCGTCCCACAGCGCCACCCGCGAGAAGCGCTGCGGGTCGACCGCCAGGGTCGTGGTGCCGGTGCCGGAGGCGGGATGGGCGGCCATCACCGGGGCGGCGTAGCGGCCACCCGGGTCGGCCTTGTCCACCGCGTCCATCAGCTCGGCCGGGTTGTCGGAGCGCACCGTGAGGACGACCGGCGCGCCGACCGAGCGCTGCGCCGCGGCCTCGCGCTGGTGCGCGCCGACCGCCCCGGCCGCACCGGCGAACACCAGCAGCGCCACGGCCACGGTCTCGATCGCGACGAGCCGGCGCAGCGCCGGGCGGCGCGAGACCGCCACGCAGGCCAGGCCGGTGGCGATCCGACCGCTCGCGAGCAGCCGCCGGCCCAGCGCGCCCGCCACCGGCACGACCGCCTGCGACAGCAGCAGCCCCCCGGCGAGCGCGAGCAGCCCCGGGGCGACCAGCGCGGTGGGCGAGCTGGCGTCGTCGCCGAGCAGCGTCACCAGACCGGCCACGCACAGCGCGACGACGGCGCCGTCGGCGATGCCGGCCTTGAGGGTCGAGCTGCGCGGCGGCACCGAGCGCAGCAGCGACACGAGCGGCTCGCGCACCGTCGGCACGGCGGTGACCGTCACGGCCACCACGGCCGCCACCGCGCAGGCCGCGACCGCGACGAGCAGCGGCCAGCCGACGTCCACCGGGACTCCGGGCTCGAGCCAGCGCACGGCGGCGGCGCGCGCCAGCAGCCACCCGACGACCCCGCCGGCCAGGCACCCCAGCACCACCACGCCCGCCAGCTCGCGCACCAGCAGGCCGGCCGCGTGCCCGGGCAGCTGGCCGCGCAGCCGGGCGAGCGCCACCTCGGGGCGGCGCTGCTCGGTGGTGGCGGCGGCCACGTAGACCAGCACGACCAGCGCGAGCAGCACGCCCTGCAGCGCGAGCAGCGGCAGCGGGGCCCGGGCGTCGGCACGCTGCTGCGCCGCCTCGTCGAGCAACGGGCCGAGCTGGGTGCTGGTGCGCCCGTTGGTGCTGGACGCCTTGCGCTGCAACGCCTGCAGGTCGGAGCGGGCCTGGGGCACCCGAGCCAGGGTCAGCCGGTCGACGTCCAGCGGGACGTCGACCGACACCGCGAGCGCGCGCCACCGCGCACCGGCGAGGGTGGGCCAGCCGACCAAGACTGCGGCGGTGGGCGTGATGGTGGCGTCACCCGTCGCGGCCGCGGCCAGCTTGCGGTTGAACCAGTAGGAGTCGAGGTCGCGCGGCTGGGCGTACAGGCCGACCACCCGGAGCCCGCGCAGCACCGTCGTCCGGGTGCCGGAGTCGGCCGAGGCGTCGGTGAGGTCCAGGGTGCTGCCGACCTTCGCGCCGGCCAGTGCCGCGGTCGACTCCGCCAGCACCACCTCGCCCTGGGCGGTCGAGCAGCGGCCGGCCGACATGGACACGTGCGCGCAGACGTCGTCGCGCGCCACGAGCGGCACCAGCAGGCTGCCGGTGCGGATGGCGAGCAGCGCGTTGGCGCTCGCCCCGGCCACCGGCTCGCCCCAGGTCGGGCGGTCGACCTCGGGCGACAGCGCGGCGCGCAGCTCGTCCGGGCTGGGCGGGCGGTCGGACTCGACCTGCACCTGCAGGCCGCGCACGTCGCTCGGCGCGGTGCGCAGGACGGTGCGCTGCACCGACTCCTCGACCGCGCGGGCGTAGGCCAGCCCCAGGACGGCGGTGAGGGCCAGGACGCCGGACAGCGCTCCCACGAGCACGGCTTGACCGGGCTGGGCCCGCAAGCGGGCCCACACCAGTCCCGTCACCGCGCCAGCCTGTCCCACGGCCCGCCTCGCGCCCAGGTGACGACCGGCATCGTGACGGCATCGTGACCGCATCGTGATCCATTGCTGAGCAATGCTCCCGGGTTCCGCTGCGGGGCAACGGAATCGGGTCGGGAGCCGGCCCGGACGTCGACACCGGCCGGTGTCAGCGTCTCGGTGTCAGCGTCGGACCCAGCGGTCCTCCGTCGTGCCCGTGGGCTCGTGCGGCTTGCTGGTGCCGTCGGGCGCGAAGCCGTGCCGGCGGTAGAACGCCGCCGCCCGCTCGTTGCCGCGCAGCACCCACAGCGACACCGGCCCGTCGCCGGCCGTCTCGCGCACCGCCCGGGTGAACAGCTCCTCCCCCAGCCCGGTGCCGTGGTGCGCGGCCAGCACGTTGACGACGTACAGCTCGTGGGGCGGGTCGGCGGGCTCGTCGCGGGTCGGGCCGGCCGAGGCGAAGCCGACCGGCACGCCGTCCGCGAGCCCCACCAGGTCGACCACGCCGGGCGCGGGCTGCGACGCCTGCTGCCGGAACCGCTCGGCCGAGCGCTCGGCCGAGCGCGAGGCCAGGTAGTCGTCGGGCATCAGCCCGGCGTAGGTCTGCTGCCAGACCAGGGTGTGGACGCGACCGAGCTCGTCGGCGTCACCGAGCTCGAGGGCGCGGACGACGTAGCGCGCGCTCACCCGGCGGAGCCGGCCTCGATCGCCTGCTCGAGCCGGTCGAGCTTGGCCTGCATCTCGCCGGTGCGGCCCGGCCGGATGTCGGCCTTCAGCACCAGCGAGACGCGCTCGCCGTGCTGCCCCACCGCCTCGCAGGCCCGCTTGACGACGTCCAGGCACTCGTCCCACTCGCCCTCGATGGTGGTGAACATCGAGTCGGTGCGGTGCGGCAGGCCGGACTCGCGGACGACGCGCACGGCGTCGGCCACGGCGGCCGACACCGAGTCACCGGTGCCGGAGGGAGCGACGGAGAAGGCGATCAGCATGGCGCCGACGCTACTCCCCCAAGCGATCTGCTCGTGCGTCGGGACTAGACGTCGTCCCAGCGGAAGAGCCGGGTGGCGACGGCGGTGAGCACCACCGCGAAGGCGAGCAGGATGCCGCACGGCGCGAGGACGTCGGTGAAACCCTGGCCGCGCGCGAGCACGTCGAGCATCGCGTCGTTCATGTGCCGCAACGGGAACACCTGGCTCACGCCACGCAGCCAGGCCGGCGCGGCCGAGATGTCGAAGAAGGTGCCGGACAGGAACGCCATCGGCAGCACGATGAAGTTGGCCATCGCGCTGGCCGCTTCCTCGGTCTTGGCGATCGCCCCGACCAGCAGCCCGATCGACAGGAAGGCCAGGGTGCCGCACACCAGCAGCGGCGCCGCGAGCCACCAGCTGCCGGCCAGCTGGAGCCCGAACGGCGGGGTGAGCGCGACGCCCACGTAGATCGCCGCCTGCACGAACGCGACCACCAGGCTCACGCCGACGCGCGCCGCGACCACGGTCCAGACCGGTGCGGGCGACAGGCGCACGCGGCGCAGCAGCTGCTTCTTGCGCCAGCTGACGATGGTGAGCGCCGCGCCGAACGCCGCGGACGTCGCCACGCCCCACGACAGGATGCCGCCCGTCGTGAACTGGATCGGCTTGAGCGACTCGTCCTCGACCCGCTGCGCCTCCAGCGTCAGCCGCGGCGGCTGCCCGGTGGCGGCGACGTTGCCGCGGTCGACCACCGAGCTGAGGATCCCCTGCACAGTGGCGGCACGCACGGCGTCGCTCGCGGCGAACCGCAGCACCAGCCGGTCGCCCTGCTGCTCGACGACCGCGGGGACGTCGCCCGCACGCACCGCGGCCACGCCGGCGTCGAGCGAGGGGTAGGTCTTGGTCTCGAGGACCGACGACGGCAGCGCCTTCACCAGCGCCCCGTCGCCGACCACGCCGATGGTGGTGCGGCTCGACCCGGCGTCGTTGAAGACCAGCCCGAAGACGACGAGGAACATCAGCGGGAAGAAGAACGTGAAGAACAGCGCCATGCGGTCGCGGAAGAAGCTGCGCAGCATGGCCCGGGCCAGCGTGCGGAACGACGACCACGGCGAGGCCTGGTACGTCGTCCGGCCGGCCGGGGGCGCGGGCTGCGGCGCGGGCTCGGTGGCCGTGGCGGTGCTCATGCGCGGTACTCCCGTCCGGTGAGGTGCAAGAAGACGTCCTCGAGGGTGGCGGTGCGCACGCTGACGCCGTCGAGCCGGTCGCGCTCGGCCAACGACTGCAGCAGCACCGCGGGGGTGCGAGTGCTCATCACCAGCTCGCCGTCGGCGTCCTGCACGGTGTCGGCGCCCGGCAGCGCGCGGGCCTCGGCCGCCGTCAGCACGCCGTCCGGCAGCGCGACGCGGGTGTCGGCCTGCAGCCCCCGCACCAGCGCGGCCGGGGTGTCGCTGGCGAGGATCCGGCCGGAGTCCATGATCGCGACCCGGTCGCACAGGATCTCGGCCTCGTCGAGGTAGTGCGTCGTGTAGACGACCGTCGTGCCGCGCGACTGCACCTCGCGCAGCACGTCCCACAGGTTGCGCCGGGCCTGCGGGTCGAGCGCCGCGGTGGGCTCGTCGAAGAAGACGAGCTCGGGGTCGTGCACCAGCGCGCAGGCGATCGAGAGCCGCTGGCGCTGGCCGCCGCTGAGCTTGTCCTCTCGGGTGGCGGCCTTGTCGGCCAGCCCCACGAGCTCGAGCATCTCGTCGACCCGGCGCCGCTCGACGCCGTAGAGCGCGCCGAAGGTCTCGAGCTGCTCGCGGGCCGTGAGCTTCTCGAAGAACGCCGACGCCTGCAGCTGGACTCCCATGCGCGGCAACAGCTTCGGGTTGCGCGGCCACGGTTCTTCGCCCAGCAGGCGCACCGTGCCGGTGTCCGGCTCGCGCAGCCCCTCGACCATCTCCAGCGTCGTCGTCTTGCCGGCGCCGTTGGGACCGAGGATGCCGAAGAACTCGCCGCGCGCGACCTCGAACGAGACCCCGTCGACGGCGGTCAGGTCGCCGTAGCGCTTGACCAGCCCCTGCACCTCGATCGCCACGTCACCGCGCGCACGACCGTCACCCACCCCGAGCGTCGTCACGGGCCGACCCTACCCACACGGCGCTGCGGCTCGCCGCGGACGAGTCCGCGGGCGAGTCAGCGGGCGAGTCAGCGGGCGAGTCAGCGGGCGGACGCCGTCACGGCCTCGACCAGCCGGTCGGCCGCGTCGTACGGGTCGGTCGCGCCGTCGACGACCGCGGCCGCGAGCTCGTCGAGCCCGGTGCCGTGCCGCAGGTCGCCCATGCGTCCGCGCAGCTCGGCCAGCGCGATGGCCTCGACCTCGTCGGACGCCCGGCGCACCCGCCGCTCGCGCAGGTGGCCGGTCTCGTCCAGCCACGCCCGGTGCTTGTCGATCGCCGCTGTGACGTCGTCCAGGCCCTCCTCGCGCGACGCGACGGTCTTGACCACCGGCGGGCGCCAGTCCCCGGGCGCGCGGGACTCCCCCAGCGAGATCATGTGCCGGATGTCGCGCACCGTGGCGTCGGCGCCGTCGCGGTCGGCCTTGTTGACGACGAAGACGTCGCCCACCTCGAGGATGCCCGCCTTGGCCGCCTGGATGCCGTCGCCCATGCCCGGCGCGAGCAGCACCAGGGTGGTGTCGGCGAGCCCGGCGATCTCGACCTCGCTCTGTCCGACGCCGACGGTCTCGACCAGGACGACGTCGCAGCCGGCCGCGTCGAGCACGCGCAGCGCCTGCGGGGTGGCCCACGACAGCCCGCCGAGGTGCCCGCGGCTGGCCATCGACCGGATGTAGACGCCGGGGTCGAGCGCGTGGTCCTGCATGCGCACGCGGTCGCCGAGCAGCGCGCCGCCCGAGAACGGCGAGGACGGGTCGACCGCCAGCACGCCGACCCGGTGGTCGTCGGCGCGCAGGGCCTTGACCAGGGCGGAGGTCGTCGTGGACTTGCCCACGCCCGGGCTGCCGGTGATCCCGATGACGTGCGCGCTGCCGGTGTGCGGCGCGAGGGCGGCCATCACCTCGCGCAGGGCGGGGTGGGCGTCCTCGACGAGCGAGATCAGCCGCGCGACGGCACGCGGGCTCCCGGCCCGGGCCTGCTCGACCAGGGCCGGGACGTCGACCGTGCGCGCCACGTGGCCGTCGACCGCTCGATCAGGCCTGCGGGACGCGGACGACGAGCGCGTCGCCCTGGCCGCCGCCGCCGCACAGGGCCGCCGCGCCGACGCCGCCGCCGCGCCGCTTGAGCTCGAGGGCGAGGTGCAGCGCGATGCGCGCGCCGGACATGCCGATCGGGTGGCCCATGGCGATGGCGCCGCCGTTGACGTTGACGATCTCGGGGTCGAGGCCGAGCTCCTTGGTCGAGGCCAGCCCGACGGCAGCGAACGCCTCGTTGATCTCGACCAGGTCGAGGTCGGACGGCGAGATGCCCTCCTTCTCGCACGCCACCGCGATGGCCCGGGCCGGCTGCTGCTGCAGCGTCGAGTCGGGGCCGGCGACGACGCCGTGGGCGCCGATCTCGGCCAGCCAGGGCAGCCCCAGCTCCTCGGCCTTGGCCTTGCTCATCACGACCACGGCGGCCGCGCCGTCCGAGATCTGCGAGGCCGAGCCGGCGGTGATGGTGCCGTCCTTGCTGAACGCCGGGCGCAGGCGCGACAGCGACTCGACCGTGGTGTCGGCGCGCACGCCCTCGTCGGTGGCGAAGGTGATCGGGTCGCCCTTGCGCTGCGGGATCTCGACCGGGACGACCTCGTCGTCGAACAGGCCGTTCTTCCACGCCTGCGCGGCCAGCTGGTGGCTGCGGGCGCTGAAGGCGTCCTGCTCCTCGCGGCTGAACTCCTGGTCGGCGACGTTCGCGGACTCGGTGAGGTTGCCCATCGCCTGGTCGGTGAAGGCGTCCCAGAGGCCGTCGAAGGCCATGTGGTCGCGCATCGTCACGTCGCCGTACTTGAAGCC
Organism: Angustibacter peucedani; assembly: GCF_054779595.1. Lineage (NCBI taxonomy): Bacteria > Bacillati > Actinomycetota > Actinomycetes > Kineosporiales > Kineosporiaceae > Angustibacter > Angustibacter peucedani. The sequence goes on along the minus strand of NZ_BAAGXY010000031.1, from coordinate 9,394 downwards.
GGTGCGCGACTTCTCCAGCAGGTGCGGGGCCTGGCTCATCGACTCCTGGCCGCCCGCGACCACGACGTCGAACTCGCCGGCGCGGATCAGCTGGTCGGCCAGCGCGATGGCGTCGATGCCCGACAGGCAGACCTTGTTGATGGTCAGCGCCGGGACGGTCATCGGGATGCCGGCCTTCTGGGCGGCCTGGCGGGCGGGGATCTGGCCCGCCCCGGCCGTGAGCACCTGGCCCATGATCACGTACTGGACGGCGTCGGCGGCCACGCCGCTCTTCTCGAGCGCACCCTTGATGGCGAACCCGCCGAGGTCGGCGCCGGAGAAGCCGCTCAGCGACCCGAGCAGCCGGCCCATCGGCGTCCGCGCACCGCCGACGATGACGGACGTGCGCTGGTCGGGCTGGGATGCGGACACGGTGGACCTCCGGGCAGTCGTCGTGGGCGCGACGTCGCTGTCGCGCACGCTCCCAGCCTAACCGCGCGCGCGGGGTGCCTCGCGGCCGCTGCACGTGGCGCTGGCCACACCTGGCACGCGACCGTCGCCGCGGGCGGTCGCGCCGCCCTAGCCTCTCGGGCATGACCTCCCCGCTCAGCGACGTCCAGCAGCTCTTCACCGCCGTCGACCACGTCGGCGTCGCGGTGCCCGACCTCGACGCGGCGGTCGCGTTCTACCGCGACACCCTCGGCATGGCGCTGCAGCACGAGGAGGTCAACGAGGAGCAGGGCGTGCGCGAGGCCATGATGGCCGTCGGGGCCTCCGGTTCGTGCGTGCAGCTCCTGGCGCCGCTGACCCCGGACTCCACGATCGCCAAGTTCCTCGACCGCAGCGGCCCGGGGCTGCAGCAGGTCGCCTACCGGGTCGAGGACGTCGAGGCGGTGTCGGCGGTGCTGCGCGAGCGCGGGCTGCGCCTGCTGTACGACGCGCCGCGGCGCGGGACGGCGGGCAGCCGGGTCAACTTCGTGCACCCCAAGGACGCCGGCGGCGTGCTCGTCGAGCTGGTCGAGCCCGCTACACCGTGACGAACCGGCGCCGTCGCCACAGGACGGCGCACACGAGCCACCACAGCAGCAGCACCGCGAGCGCGTAGAGCAGCGACCCGCCACGCGCGCCTCCCACCGGCTCGAAGACGGTGCGGTAGATGCCGTCGCGCAGGTCCGTGGCGCGCAGCAGCATGATCGTGAGCTCGGAGCCGACGTAGACCACGAGAGCGTTGCGCCCCAACGCCTCCCACGGCTTTCCCACGACCCGGCGCACCGACGAGTCGGCGAGAGCCGAGAGCCCGGTGAGCGCGAGGGCACCGGTGCCCGCGCAGAGCAGCACGAACGCGGGCGTCCAGAGGAACTTGTTGGGCGGCACCGCGAGGGCGGCCAGGCCACCGGCGGCCAGCAGGCCCAGGCCGAGCAGGGCCGACGTCCGGAACCCCTTGTCGCGTAACGTCCGCACCGTCCACGCACCCAGCAGCACGGTGACGACGGCGGCCGGTGTCGACGCGAGCCCCTCGGGGTCGCCCCGGGTCGGGCTGTAGAGGTGGTCGAGCCCGAGCAGCGCCGTGTCGACCGCCTTCGGCCAGCTGGACGACGGCGCGTGGGCCGCCGGTCCGCCGGCGGTGAGCGCGACGGTGTACGCGACGAGGACGCCGGTCGCGAGCGCCACGGCGTACCGGGTGCGCAGGTGCAGCAGCACGAGCGCGGCGAGCAGCGCGGTGAGCCCGATCCGTTGCAGCACACCCATGACGCGCAGGTCGCCGAACCCGGGCCACGGCAGCGCGTTGAGCAGCAGCCCGATGGCGAACAGCGCCGCGGCCCGGCGCACCAGGCCGGCGTGCACGCCCGGTCGCGCGCGCAGGGCGACGCCCAGGGCGGCGCCGCTCACCAGCAGGAAGGTCGGGAAGACCAGGTCGGCCGGCGTCAGGCCGTCCCACACCGCGTGGGTGACGCCCGGCGGCTTCTCGTGCGGGTTGCCCTCGCCGTTGACGACGACCATGCCGGCGACCGCGATGCCGCGCAGCAGGTCGAGCGAGCGCATCCGCCGCTCGTCGTACGGGTCGTCCCGCTCGGCGTCCGCCTCGACGTCCGGCTCGACGTCCGCCTCGACGTCCGGCTCGACGTCCGGCTCGGGCTCGGGGGGTGCGGTGCGGTCGGTGTCGGTCACGACGCCAGCACCTCCGGGTCAGCGGGCCGGACCGCGCGCGAGCAGGTCCGGCAGGGCGACGACGTCCCAGCCGGACGAGCGCAGCCCGGACAGCAGGAACGGCAGGACCTCCATGGTGGCGGTGCGGTCGACGCTCTGCCCGCCGGACGTCATGACCCGGCCGCCGTCGTGCGCCAGCAGGATCTGGCCGGGGGCGGTGCGGGCCAGCATCAAGCGGGCCACGTCGCGCGGCGAGCCGGAGTGCACCGCCTCGACGCACTGGGTCCAGAACGCGGTGCGCAGGCCGAGACCGCGGGCCGCGCGACCGACCGTGGGGCTGGTGAAGCCCTTGGGCGGGCGGAACAGCGTGGGGCGCCCGAGGCCGACGTCCACCAGGTCGTCGCCACCCTGCTGCAGCTCGCCGCGCACCGGCGCCTGGCCGAGGTCGTACAGGTCGACGTGCGCGTGGGTGTGGTTGGCGACGGTGTGCCCCCGGGCGACCACCTCCCGCGCCAGGTCGCGCCACACGAGCGCGTTGACGCCGACCATGAAGAAGGTGGCCCGCGCCTCGTGCCGGTCCAGCAGGTCGAGCACGTGCGGCGTGTAGTCCGGGTCGGGGCCGTCGTCGAAGGTCAGCGCCACGGTGCGGTGCCGCGTCGAGACCGCGAAGACGCCGTCCGGCTGCGCCGCGTGGCGCGAGCGCCGGGTCGTCGTCCGCATGCCCGGCAGGTAGGCGGGGCTCGCGTCGGCGCTCGCCCCGAGCACGGACCCGACGCCCGCGACGAGGCAGCCGGCCGCGCCCCCCAGCAGCGCACGACGGGTCACGCCACCCATGTCGGCCCCCTGCTGCACCGCGTCCCTGCCCCCGGCCGCGCGGCCGGGGTGCCTGCGCCGATGCTATGGACGCGTCCGGCGTCCTGTCCGGCAGATCGGCAGACCGGTCGGCGACCTGAGCCCTGCGGGGCGCCCCGTGTCGTCCATCACAACCGCGCTCCGGACCTGCCGCCGGGAGGTGACTCGTCAGTAACCTCTCGGCCAGCCCCGCCACTCTTCAGGAGGACGACGTGCAGCAGATCCTTGACGCCATCACCGCCGGTGACACCAGCACCGAGGAGTTCGCGGCGCTGCCCGTGCCCGAGTCCTACCGCGCCGTGACCGTCCACAAGGACGAGGTCGACATGTTCGACGGCGTCGAGTCGCGCGACAAGGACCCGCGCCGCAGCCTGCACGTCGAGGACGTCCCCCTGCCCGAGGTGGGCCCGGGCGAGGCGCTGGTGGCCGTGATGGCCAGCGCCATCAACTACAACACCGTCTGGACGTCGATCTTCGAGCCGGTCTCGACGTTCGGCTTCCTCGAGCGCTACGGCCGCACCTCGCCGCTCGCCGCGCGGCACGACCTGCCCTACCACGTGGTCGGCTCCGACCTGGCCGGCGTCGTGCTGCGCACCGGCCCCGGCGTGCACAGCTGGAAGCCCGGCGCCGAGGTCGTCGCCCACTGCCTGTCGGTCGAGCTCGAGCACCCCGACGGCCACAACGACACGATGCTCGACCCCGAGCAGCGGATCTGGGGCTTCGAGACGAACTTCGGCGGGCTCGCGCACGTCGCGCTGGTCAAGGCGAACCAGCTCATGCCCAAGCCGGACCACCTGTCGTGGGAGGAGGCCGCCAGCCCCGGGCTGGTGAACTCGACCGCCTACCGCCAACTGATCTCCAAGAACGGCGCGAGCCTGAAGCTCGGCGACACCGTGCTGATCTGGGGCGCGTCCGGCGGCCTCGGCTCGTACGCCACGCAGATGGCGCTGGCCGCGGGCGCGACGCCCGTGTGCGTCGTCTCGAGCGAGGACAAGGCGCAGATCTGCCGCGCCATGGGGGCCGAGCTCGTCATCGACCGGCGGGCCGAGGACTACCGTTTCTGGAAGGACGAGACGACCCAGGACCAGAAGGAGTGGCGCCGCTTCGGCAGCCGCATCCGCGAGCTCACCGGCGGGCGCGACGTCGACATCGTCTTCGAGCACCCGGGCCGCGAGACCTTCGGCGCCAGCGTCTACGCCGCGCGCAAGGGCGGCACCATCGTCACCTGCGCGTCGACGTCCGGCTTCATGCACGAGTACGACAACCGCTACCTCTGGATGAACCTCAAGCGCATCATCGGCTCGCACTTCGCGAACTACCGCGAGGCCTGGGAGGCCAACGACCTGATCAACCGCGGGCTCATCCACCCGACGCTGTCGAAGGTCTACTCGCTGGACGACGTGGGCCAGGCGGCGAAGGACGTGCACGAGAACAAGCACCAGGGCAAGGTCGGCGTGCTGTGCCTCGCGCCCGAGGAGGGCCTGGGGGTGCGGGACGCCGAGAAGCGCGCCGCGCTGCTGCCCGCCATCAACCGGTTCCGCGACGTCTGACCCCCTAGGCTCCTGCGCGGGAGGAGCCGGATGAGACGCAACAAGCAGCGCACGGCCGAGCAGGACGCGGCCGGCGAGCGCGAGCTCGACGCACGGGCGGACGCCGCCGAGGCCGCGTCCGAGGCCGTGCAGACCGCGAGCGCGGCCGTGGGGGCGGCCGCCGCGGAGGCAGCCGGACCGCGAGCCTCGGGGTCGTCGGGGCCGTCGTCCGACGACGACGTGCTCAGCCTCGGCGAGCCCGGCGAGCCGCTCAACCGGCACTCGCCGTTCTACGTCGGGTTCGTCGGCGCGATCGGCGTGCTGCTGGCGTGGGGGCTGCTCGGGCTGGTGACGCGGCTGTCGTCGGTGCTGACCCTGCTCGTCGTGTCGCTCTTCCTGGCCCTCGGGCTCGACCCGGTGGTGCAGTTCGTCCAGGCCCGCGGGATGAGGCGCGGGCGGGCCGTGGCGCTGGTGTTCCTCGGCGTCATCGTGGTCTTCGTCGGCATCGTCGCGCTGCTCGTGCCGCCGGTCGTCAAGGAGGCCGCGCAGCTGGCCGACCAGGCGCCGGACTTCGTCGACAACCTGCTGAAGAACTCGACCGTGCGGCGGCTCGACGACCAGTACGGCGTGATCTCCAAGGCGCAGGCCGAGCTGCAGAAGCGGATCACCGACCAGTCGTTGTGGACCAGCGTCTTCGGCGGCGTGCTCGGCGCCGGGAAGGCCGTGGTGTCCGGGCTGTTCAGCGCGTTCACGGTGCTGGTGCTGACGCTGTACTTCACGGCCTCGCTGCCGCGGGTGAAGGCGTCGGTCTACCGGATGGTGCCGCGCACCCGCCGGCAGCGCTTCAGCTTCCTGTCCGAGGAGATCAGCCGGCGGGTGGGCGGGTACTTCCTGGGCCAGATCGCGGTCGCCACCGTGAACGGCATCTGCAGCTACCTGATGATGAAGGTCGTCGGGGTGCCGTACAGCGCCGTGCTGGCGGTGAGCGTCGGCATCCTCGGCCTGATCCCGATGGTCGGCGCCACGCTCGGCGCGGTGCTCGTCGTCCTGGTGGCGCTGTTCTCCTCCGGCACCGACGCGATCATCGTCGCCGTCTACTACGTCATCTACCAGCAGGTCGAGAACTACGTCGTGGCCCCGCGGATCATGCAGCGCACGGTCGCCGTGCCCGGTGCGGTCACGGTGGTCGCCGCCCTCGCCGGTGGCACGCTGCTCGGCGTCATCGGCGCCCTGATGGCGATCCCCGTCGCGGCCGGGCTGCTGCTGCTCTACCAGGAGGTCCTGCTCCCCCGGCAGCAGCAGCACTGACCGCTCAGGTCGGCTACTCCGGCGTCGCGCGCTCGCGCACCGTCAGGGGGACCGAGCCCGCGACGTCGCGCACCAGCACCTGCGAGGCGGAGCCGGACATCGTCTCGCCGAGGAACTGCGCGGTCCCCTGGTCGAAGTACAGCGCGTTCTCGACGTCGTAGGTGAAGGCGAGGCGGACGGCCGGTCGTCCGGCGTAGGTGGTGGACGTCGTCCGCACCTCGGGCAGCGATCCCAGCACCCGGATCATCGCGGCGTTCAGCTCGGGCGGCGTCAGGCCGACGCCGAACCGGTCGCTCATCCCCTCGAACACCGTCTGGGTCACGTCACGCTCGTCGCGTGCGGCCGCCCGGTTGACGTGCGCCTCGAGGTAGCGGCGCAGCGCGCCCGGCTCCGTGGGCCAGCGCTCGTAGTCGGCCGGACGCACGCCGTAGAACGGGTCGTCGCCCAGAGCCGCGGGCGGGATGCGCCGGTAGGTCGTGCCGACCGGGTCGCGGCGCGACACCTCGCGGTACCAGGCCGTGCCGTCGGCCCGCACCCAGCTCTCGGACGTCACGTCGATCGCCGGCGTCTGCGCATCACGCCCCTGCTGGACGAAGTGCACCACCTGGTGCACGTAGCCGTGGGGCCCGGGCGTCGTGGCCGGGGCCGAGGCCGCCGTGCGCGCCAGCCGCTCGACGGCCTGGGCCTGCGGCATCGCGTCGCGCGGCGCCAGCACGGTGGAGGCGAGCAGCGCGACCGCTGCGGCGGCCGCGGCCACGGCCCCCAGGGCCACCCGCCGCCGGGCGCGCGTCGCCGTCGTGCGGGGACGTCGTCCGGGGGTCGGGCGGGTGAGGCCGGACAGCACCTGCTCGGCCCGGTCGGGCGACCAGGACGTGACGAGGTCGTCGTCGTCGGGGCGGGCCAGCTCGAGCAGGTCGACGGGGTCGCGGTGGGTCGTGGTCATGACAGCTCCTGGACGAGTCGGGGGGCGCGCTGCGCGTCGTCGACGCGCGCGCTGCGAGGGGTGTCGGCGTCGGCGAGCGCGGTGCGCAGCCGGGTGCGGGCGCGGTGCAGGCGCACGGTGAACGCGCGGGCCGAGCAGCCGGCGACGGCCGCGGCCTGAGCCGGGGTGAGGCCGTCCCAGGCGGTGAGCAGCAGGGCCTCTCGTTCGGCGCGGGTGCACTGCGCGAGGGCGGCCAGCAGGCTGTCGCGCTCGTGCACGGCGTCGGCCGCCGACGGGGACGTCGGGTGCCACCCCTCCCGCACGGCGGCGAACCACAGCTGGTCGGCGCGCCGCGCCGTGCGTCGCTGGTTGGCGATCACGTTGCGTGCCACGACGAGCAGCCACGGCAGCGGCTGGTCGGGCACGCGGTCGGGGCGCCGCCAGGCGACGAGGAAGGTCTCGGACACCACGTCGTCGCACTGCGACTCCTCGACGTGGCGCCGCGCGTACGCGTAGACCCGGCCGGCGTGCTGGCGGAAGGTCGCGGCCAGCCGCTCGTCGTCCGACGGCTCGGCTGGTCCGGGTGGTCCAGGTGGTCCGGGTGCTTCAGGTGGTGAGGTCACACCCGGAGATGTCCGCTCGCGCCCCCCGATCACGCGCCCACTGTGCCGCACCGTGGCGGAGAGGGGTCAGACGTGCAGCGGCGTGCCGAGCGGGCCGTCCCAGGTGGTGGGCAGCGGCGCGTGGCCGGGCTCGACGAAGGCCACGACCTCGTTGAGCACCCGGCGCACCGCCGGCTCCCCCACCCACAGGTGCTTGGCGCCGTCGACGCCGATCACCGTGGCCTGCGGTATCGCGGCGAACCGCTCGCGCGCCTCGGGCGGCTGCAGGTAGTCGTCGTGCTCGGGCACCAGGGCCAGCACCGGCTTGCCGGACGACGCCCACCGCTCGAGGTCGGACGGCGCCGAGAACCGCAACGGCGGGCTGAGCAGGACCGCGCCCTCGACCGCCGGGTCGCAGCCGTGCATGAGCGCCAGGTCGGTGCCGAAGGACCAGCCCACGAGCCACGGCCGGGGCAGCTCGCGGAACTCGGCCAGCTCGATCGCCGCGGCGACGTCGAAGCGCTCGGCGTCGCCCGCGTCGAACTCGCCCTGGCTGGTGCCGCGCGGGCTGGTGACGCCGCGCAGGTTGAAGCGCAGCACCGCGAGGTCGGCAAGGGCCGGCAGCCGGTACGACGCCTTGCGCAGCACGTGCGAGTCCATGAAGCCGCCGTGCGTGGGCAACGGGTGCAGCGTCACCAGGGTCGCCACCGGGTCGCGGTCCAGCGGGAGAGCCAGCTCGCCCACCAGGGTCAGGCCGTCGGCCGTGTGCAGCTCGACGTCCTCGCGCCGGGCCGGCAGCACGGTGTTGGCCCGGATCATGTTCTCGTGGAACGAGTGCGCGTCGTCGCTCATCGGGGTCAAGCGTAGGGTCCGACCATGCGCATCCTGCACGCCGCCCTCCCCGAGGACTGGGCCCGGGCCCGCGAGGACGGCAGCTACGACGTCTCGACCCGCGGCCGCACCCTCGTCGACGAGGGCTTCATCCACGCCTCGACCCTCGCGCAGCTGCCTGGCGTGCTCGACGGCTTCTACGCGGACGTCGCCGCCGTCGACCTGCTCGTCGTCGACCTCGACCTGCTCGACCACGAGGGCGCGCAGGTGGTCTGGGAGGACGTGCCGGGCGCCGACGTGCCGTTCCCGCACGTGTACGGCGTGATCCCCGCGCAGACGGTCGTGGACGTCGTCCGGCTGGAGCACGAGCCCGGCACGCTGTGGTCGGTCCCCGACGTCGAGGACGTCGCCACCGCTCCACCCGCCTGAGCGCTCAAGCCGTGCGCGCGCCGTCCCGATCCTGAGGGGCATGGGGTGGGGGCGACGGGCCGTGGCGTGCGCCCTGCCCGTGGTGGGTGTGGTCGTGTCGACCGCGTCGGGCGTGGCCGCCTGGAACGCCGGGAGCGCCGCCCGGTGGCGGGCCGCGGAACCAGGTGTCCAGCGCCAGCTGCACCGCACGCTCGCCATGTTCGAGCTCCCGTCCGGGTTCGCGGTCGCACCCTGCGCGGACCACCCGTCGGCCGGCGGCACGGCGACCCGCTGCTGGACCTCTCCCTCGACCGGCTCGCCGGCCGAGCTGGGTGACGTCGTCCTGGCAGCTCTGCGCCGCACGGGCGTCACCCGCGCCTCCTGGAGCTGCTACGACCTCACTCTTCCCGGCTCGGCACCCGGGGCGACGGTGTGCGGAGCTAGCGGTCTGCCCGACTCCTTGGACTTCCCGCGACTGACGGTCGTGGTCAGCTCGACGGTGCGTCTCGACCGCGCGGCCCTGCGAGCTGGGTGTCCGCTGGCCGTCATCGGGACGGACGTGAGTCTCGCCGCGCGGCTCGAACCCTCCGCCTAGCGCCGCAGCCGCGTGAGGAAGCGTCGGACGAGGTCGTCGACCGCTGCGCTGGCTCTGCTCGGTGGTGCTGTCGCGTCCGGTGGTGGATCTGGTGGCTGGTCCGGCGGGTCGGTGGACCAGACGATGCGGCCGTCGACGAGGCGGGCGGTCATGCCGGTGATGTGGACGTGGCGGTGGTGGCGCCCGCACACCAGGGTCCCGGTGGACACGGACGTCTTCC